>JAWWAM010000007.1:0-20553 GCA_033721715.1 Marinobacter sp. | reverse complement strand
CAGTGTTCGCAGTAACTTGGCTACCCCGGCCTGTTCCTGCTGGGAGTCAAACGTGTAGATGAGCTCATAGCCGTCCTGGGACAGCTCCACCGGTTCGAGGATCAGCTCTCCCGGCATCTCTGTGAGCGGGCTCTGCAGGTGCAGGCGCAGCTCCTTCTTGCCAAGCTTGGTCATCAACTGCGCTTTGTCCTCTACAAGAATGATTTCACCGTGGCGGATAACACCAATGCGATCGGCCATTTCTTCGGCTTCTTCGATGTAGTGGGTGGTTAGGATAATGGTGACGCCGTCTTCCCTGAGTTTACGGACCATTTCCCACATATCGCGACGCAGCTCTACGTCGACGCCAGCGGTTGGCTCGTCCAGGAACAGGATTCGTGGCTCGTGGGATAGCGCCTTGGCGATCATCACACGGCGCTTCATGCCACCAGACAAGGACATGATGCGGTTATTTCGCTTGTCCCACAGCGACAGATCTTTCAGGACCTTCTCGATGTGAGCCGGCGCCGGAGCCTTGCCGAACAGGCCACGACTGAACGAGACGGCGTCCCAGACGGTTTCAAACGAGTCCGTATTGAGCTCCTGGGGAACCAGGCCGATGCTCTCCCGGGCCTTGCGATAGTCCTTGACGATATCGTATCCCGCCGCTTTTACCTCCCCGTCGGACAGATTCACAATGCCGCAAATGATACTGATCAGTGTGGTCTTGCCGGCGCCATTGGGCCCCAGGAGTGCAAAGATTTCACCCGGTTCAATGTCGAGGTTGATGTCCTTGAGGGCAGTAAAACCATCAGCATAGACTTTATTGAGGTGCTTTACGGAGATATCCGGTTGCACGGGCTTATCCTGTTGGTGATGAATCAAAGCGCGGTATTTTCTCATGACCGGTACTGATATAGAAAGCTTTGCCTTGGCAGCAATAATCCCCATAATGCCTCATTAACTTTGGAGGGGTGGTTGTGTTAAGAGCGCTTGTGGCCTTGATTGCCATTTTATGTGTCGTGGTCGTTGGCGTGTTTGGCCCCCGTTGGCTCATGTTGGATGCTGATAGCCGCTCTGATAAGAGCGTTGAAGAATGTAACGTGCTCAATGATACGTGCCGGTGGACACAACAGGGCAGTCACTGGGACGCTCATCTGGTAAAACATGGAGTTCAGGAGGATGGTGCTGAATACCGGCTGTCGGTAAAAACCAACATGACCCCGCAAAGCCTGCTGGCTGTTCTGCGCGGCGAATCCATGTACCTGGGGGAATATCCCGTACCGATGGTCAGGGCAGGGGTAGCTGCGGATGGCAGTGGCGAACTCTGGGAAGCTCGTTTTACTGCGCCGTTCTGCACAACCGACCCGGAGATGACCTGGAGAATCGACCTGCAAACGGGAATGGACGAGAAACTTGATATGCCTGTGACATTGACCTTCAAGGCAGAGGGCCGGGCCTGACCACGGGATGACAGCAGATCAGGATTGTGTAAAATCACGGAACTGCAACAATTGTCAGGGAAGCACATATGGATTATGGCGATAGTGTACAGAAGGTCCTGCTCAGGAAAATCCAGAAGGCGGAACAGGATCTGCTTCAGTTGAAGCTGGATTATTGTCGTTTCATTTTCGGTTTGACCCATCGCTCCAGGGTGGAGTCTGATGGCAAGAGCTACATCGTACGATCGGTGGATGTAGACAGTATGCAGCGACTGGAGGATGGCAGCTTTTCCAGGCCGGCTATCACCGGCGCGCCGGCAGATGCTCCGCAATCGGCTGAACCCCGGGAGCTTGGAACAGACTGGGCTCTGGCTGAACCGGTAACCCGCACCTGAACCGGCCCAGGTTCAGATAAACGCGTTCGAGGTAATGGCGTCGTAAAGGCTGCAGGCCTTAGGCACGTGGCGATGTTCACTCCAGTACTCCGCGCCTTCCACACCGTAACGGAAACAGGCCAGCAAGGTAGAACTGCCAGTCAGCGTTGACAGTGCCTGTACGGCTTCAGGCTGTCGAAGGCCGGTTTTGCGGCTGGCAAACTGACTCACCAGATTGACCAGAGAGCCCGAGTGACGTTGTGACTTGTCACACAGTGAACACGCGGCGCCATACAGCCAGGCAGCAACGTATTCCTTCACGGCGTGGGGAGCAGTATCGAGCTCCAGGCCTTGCTCCCGGCAATCCCGTTCCTGAATGCTCAGCAATATGTGCAAACGGGTAATCAGCTCACATTTATCCACTCCATGACTGGCAGAGCCGCGGTCAGACCCGACCACCCGGGGGCTGACGGGCTGCGGGGCGGGAGCTTGTGTCGCAGGCTCTGCATAAACGGTGGACGTTGCTGGTATGAAGGGATCATTGCGAACCAGGGTCAGCATTCGGAAGGCAAGCAGCAACAACAGAGCAATAAGCCCGAATTCAATCAGTAAAACGATGCTGGTTGTCATAAGCGTTCCGGATTATCTGAGAGTGATTGTTACATCAGTAAGCACGATTGTAACCAAATGTATCTCAGGAGACGAAGGGAACGGGACCAATCAGGCCCGAAAACTACGGAACTGTGACGTGGTAATCATTGGGCACGACTAGCAGGTGGGCATGGTTTGCAGGGCAAGCTTCCTGCGAATAAACCGTCCAAGAATATCCACACCGATATTAAGCGAGGCGGTGATCAGGATAAGCACCATGGCTTTGTCGAACTGGATGTTCTGGATAGCACTGTCGACATAGAAACCAAGGGTATAGATGCCCAGAATGCCCAGTATGGCGGTTTCCCGCATGATGATTTCCCACCGGTAGAACAGGAACGCAAGAAACGACCGGTAGATACGGGGTACAAGCTCGTAGGTGTATCGGTCAAGGCCTGATGGCGCGTCTGGCCGCAGGGCAATGGAGCTCGACTGGCGCCCGATCAGGTGGCCGATAATGCCCCCGTTATGTAACGCCAGCGCCACCACGGCAGGCAGCATGGACGGCCCCCACAATTGCAGCAGAATGTAGGCAAGGATGTATTCCGGCGTGGAGCGCAGGATAACCAGGAAGACGTGGCCACCTGTACGCCTTGCCGGTCCGCCGAAATGGGTGGATATCAACGGGAATGCCAGCAGGGCAATGATGCCTGTGGCAACCAGCGCTATCTGGGTAAGTATTACGGTATTCCAGATACCCGGCAGGGCCTGATCGACAAAAAGTTCTCCCAGCCAGCTTCCCATACCGGCCCAGCCTTCTTCGTTTTTAAGGGGAGAGGGAACAATATCCTGGGTAAAGAATCGGGTTACATTGCCCCAGACAATAGGCATGCCCTCCCCGAGGAAAAAGGGAGCCCCAAGGATGTACACCGGAAGCAGTTTCGGCTTGACCCATAGCGGCAGTGTGGCAATGAGCACATAAAACAGAATCAGCATGGCACCGGCGTCAGAGTAGTGCCCCTGGGAAAATGCGGATTCCAGATAAAAACCGAGCGTGGGCAGGCCAACAAAACCAAGAATCGCGCTGGACCTGAGGCCACATTCAAGGCGGTAGGCTGTATAGGTGCGCAGCTGTACCCAACAGTCCGGGATCCGGGCGAATAGAAAGGCAGAAATTATGCCGGTTCCCGGGGGCAGCAGGCGCCCCGGCTCGGGGTCAGCTTCTTCCAGAATCTCGGAATAGACTTTGGCAAAAATACCGGCGTAGGGAATAGCGATTGCCAGTACACCCGTCAGGGGATGGAAACCAAAAAACTGAAGGAAGATCAGGGCCCAGAAGAGTTCATGGATGGCTCTTATAAAGGCGCAGAAAATCCGTACCGGATAGGCGCGGTAAACCAATGCCAACAGAAATCCGCACACGCTGCCCAGAGCCACACCCACGAACGCAAACGCGACCGTTCGGAGCAGGGCGGTGGCCAACCCTTCAGTACTGAAAAAATCCGGAGTAATAACGCCGAGGAAAAACCGACCCAGATCTTTCCAGGGATTGGCGGAGGTAATCGCAATGTCCGCAAAAACCAGACCCACCACGGCAATGGCGGTGAAAATCAGGCTGGTTCTTACGGTTGGCGATGACAGCATAAATAGGGGTTCTAATTCAGTAAAGCGGCATGATGTCTGCCGGGGTCAGCTTATCGCTGGGCTCGTCCAGAGCGATCTGGCCGTCCTGAATACCGACAATCCGTGTGCAATACGCCAGCGCTAACTCCACGTCGTGAAGAGCAATAACACTGGTTCTGAAGCGTTCCTTGAGCAGTTTCATGACCATGTGAGCCATAGGGCCATCCAGCGCCGAGATCGGCTCATCCGCCAACAGCAGGTCGGAGTTCCTGTACAATGCGCGGGCAACGGCAATGCGCTGACGTTGACCACCAGAGAGCGAGGCTGCCGGAATCCAAATCTTTTCAGGCATAGCCAGTTCTGCGAGCAGTGCCTTTACTTCAAGGGTGTCCTTTGCAAAAGGCCGTATCAGTGTGAGCGTGTTATACCAGGTGGCATGTTCATCCAGGCGCCCCATGTACACGTTATGAAAAACCGGCAGTGCATTGACCAGGCCCAGATTTTGCGGAACCAGGGACGACTGCCCCTTTACATGCTGGTGAATAAGGCTGATCAGCGTTGACTTGCCTGCCCCGCTGCGGCCGACGAGGGCGACTCGATCACCGTCTCTGATGCTGAGCGAAAGCGGGCCAATGACCCGCTCCCCCCCAAATGAGGCCGTGAGGCCTGTAAGGTCAAATCCCGACATTAATCGATGATTCCGATGTCTTTGGCAACGCTGCGAATGGGCTCATAGTCCGAGTTCGAGGCAGGAACGAAGGCTGAACGTGGGAAGCTCTCGAGCAGTTCCGGATCGTCCAGTGCGAGCAGGGCTTTACGTACGCGGTCTGTAAAACCTTCGCCGTAGTTTTCGTCGACATCTCCCCGAATGCTCCACTGGTAGTTAGGGTAGGCCGGGGTTTTCCAGATGATTTTTACATCGTCGGTGTTGATGTTTCCGTCTTCCAGTTCCTTTTCCCATACCTTGTAGTTGATAGCGCCTACGTCATAGGTGCCAGACTCGACCAGCCTCAGGGTGCGTGTATGGTTGCCGCTGAAGCCTACCCGTTCAAACACCTCCTCCGGTGCCTCACCGAAGATGTTGCGGATGTGGTACTCGGGAATCAGGCGGCCTGAGGTGGAGCCCTTGGATCCGAAGGTAAAGGTCTTGCCCCGAAGATCGTCCGTCAGAGTGTCAGCGCGATCAAGCCCGGTGCTCTTGTGGGCGATGAAATAGTTGAAAAATGCCTGGTCTTCCTCGCCCTGGGCAATCGCTTCGGAGCCGGGCACCAGGGACCGTGCCTGAACACCGGAAAGGCCGCCGAACCAGGCCAGTTGAACCTGGTTATTGCGGAATGCCGAGACCGCTGCGGCATAGGATTTCACCGGGATATAACGAACATCCGCATCAAGCTCTTCGGAAAGGTAATCAGCCACTCCGCGAAAGCGCTCAACGAGTTTGGTTTCGTCTTCATCAGGGATTGCTGTGAATACGAACGTCTGGGCATAGACCGTGGCGGAGGCAGTAAAAAACAAAAGACTGGTCAGTGCCAATTTCCGTATAAAATTCAAGGCCATCTGAATTTTCCTTTTTCTGGTGATTAATTTTCGGAAGCAGAATCAAGAGCGCGCGGCTCAAAGCGGGTCAGGATAACGTGATTTACCTGAACTCTGAACATCTATACGATTCAATCGGCTAAACAGGTTATGGATATCTATCAAAATGAAGAAATTTTCCGAAGTCCTTCGTCCATGAATATTACCCTGATTACGCCAGCCCACCAGGGCTCCAGAGCAGGTAACCGGGCAACCGCCGAGCGTTGGGGGCGGTTGTTGGATCAGGCCGGGCATCGCGTCACCATTGTGACCGAGTACCATGGTCAGCCATGCGACCTGCTTATCGCACTCCATGCCTGGAGAAGCCGCCAGGCGGTGGTGCGTTTCCGCGAAGAACGTCCGGAAACGCCATTGATTGTGGTACTCACGGGTACCGATATCTATGATCATCAACATCGCTTTCCAGAAAACACACTTGAGTCTATGGCGCTGGCTGATTGCCTGATAGGGCTACATCACCGTGTTGGCCAGGACATTCCCGAGCGTTTTACCCCTAAACTGATGACCGTGCTCCAGTCGGCGGACAGCCCCGGATACGTATCAGAACCCAAACAGGGCTTTGATATCTGCGTTATTGGTCATCTTCGCCACGAGAAGGACCCTCTTCGCGCCGCGTTGGCAGCCCGCAGGCTGCCGAAAACCTCCGCCATACGCGTCATTAATGCAGGCGGAGCCCATACACCGGAATGGGAACACGAAGCCCTGGCAGAGCAGCAATCCAATCCGCGCTTCCAGTGGCTTGGCGAAGTGGACAAGCCTGCCATCCACGAGCTGATGAACCGGTGCCGCGCCATGGTGATCAGCTCGGTCATGGAAGGCGGCGCCAATGTTGTCTCCGAAGCCTGCCGTGCGGGCCTGCCCATTATTGCTTCCAATATTTCGGGCAATATCGGTCTTCTGGGCGAGGACTATCCGGCGTATTTCCCTGTCGGTGATGACACCGAACTGGCCAGACTGTTACAGCAGGCGGAACATTCCCCTGAATTTCTGTTGGAGCTGGAGGAGCGAGTGGCGGAACTGGCTAGTTCCTTTACCCCGGAATCAGAGCAGGCCGCTTTATTGGCTGCCATTGACAGGGCAATGGCCGGGCGTACCCGGCTCAATCCCTGAGCGTAATTGGCTCGATCGGGCCGCTCTCGTCCTGGGCCAATACCCGGCCAATAATCGCTGTGTGCGGATAACCCAGGGCCTTGAGCTCGTCGACACAGGCTTCAGCCTGGTCAGCCGGCACACTGGCCAACAAGCCGCCCGCAGTCTGGGGATCGAAGATCAGCGGATAACGAGGGTGCTTCACCCAGTTCTCCTGATTGCGGATGCCCCGCCGCAGCCGGATATTCGCGGGCTGGAGCGAACTGAGAATGCCGGCTGCTGCGGTTTCCTCGGCGCCGGGCAGGATCGGAATCGAGCCGAGATCGAGCTCCGCATCCACACCCGATGGCCGGGTCATTTCCACCAGGTGTCCCAGCAGGCCAAAACCGGTAACGTCAGTGCAGGCCCTGGAGCCGTAGCGGCGCAGGCATTGAGCGGCCGCCTTATTGGACTGCACCATCGAGGCCAGCGCTGCATCAATCCAGCGGCCCTTGGCCTCCAGCCTGGCGTGGGCGGCGAACAGGGTACCGGTGCCGATCGGTTTGGTCAGTAGCAGAACATCTCCCGCCCGCAGACCACCTTTGCTCATAACTTCATCAGGGTCAATCAGGCCGTTAACAGCAAAGCCCAGTGCCAGTTCGCGGCCTTCACCGGTGTGGCCGCCCACCAGGGCACAACCGGCTTCGTTAAGCACTTCCACGGCGCCGGACATCATCTGGAAAACCACGTCTTCCACCTTGGACTCAATGCCATAAGGTACGGTCGCCACGGCCGTAGCACTCTGCGCTTCAGCACCCATGGCAAACACATCACCCAGTGCATGGTTGGCAGCAACCTTGCCAAACACGTAAGGGTCATCAATAAAGGCTCGAAAGAAGTCGACAGTATGAACCACCGCCTTGCCGGGGGGCACCGTAAGCACGGCCGCGTCATCCGGCGCATGCAGGCCGATCAGAATATCATCCCGCTCGATGGGGCGTAGTTCGCCAAGCGCCCGTGACAATACCGTGCTACCCACTTTGGCACCGCATCCACCACACCGCATGGCAACGGCAGATATGGCCTGGGAGGCTTCTTCTGCGTTCTGCGCCGCACCGGTGTCGGGCAGGGCAGCGTTCTCTTCCATGGCCGGCAGGTCGTTGAACCTGGCCATGAATCGTTTATCAATGTGGTTTTTCCACTGCCACACCCATTTGCCCGCAAAAGACATACCCCCGCGAGACGCCACAGCAAACTTGTCGCCGGTGCTGATCAGCGCCAGCCATTTTTTCTGGGGGCTGAAGGGTTTGACAGCCTTACCCAGTGCGTGTCGCCTGAGGTTATCTGCAAGAGGGCGGCCCTGGCGCACGGCGAACACACCGGCTTTCTCGCGGGGGTGGTTAACAACATTGGCGATATCCCCAACGGCGAAAATGTCGTCGTCGGTTTCCGTCTGCAAGGTATCCTTTACCCGGATAAAGCCGCCGTCATCCAGGGCCAGCCCGGTCTCATCCAGCCATCGGGGGCCGCCTGCCCGGGTTACCCACAGCACCTCATCCGCGGTGTATGTTTCCCCGGATTCAGTGCTCAGATGGCCTGCCTCGACTTTCGAGACCGCTGCCCCCAGGTGAACTTTCACCCCGCGGCTTGCCAGTTTGTCGGCAAATACCGCGCGCACCTTGTCGTTATGGGTAGGCAGTATCTGGCTTTCCGCATCAAACAGGTGGAAGTGCAGCTGGTCCGGGTCGTGGCCACGTATTTTGAGTTCATTGCGGAGCCGGAACTGCATCGCAAGGGTCAGTTCCACACCGCCCGCGCCGGCGCCAACAACGGCTACCGACATCGGTCCCTCATGGTTTTCCAGCCGCGAGAGCAAGGAAAGCCAGCGATTGTTGAAACCATTAATAGGTTTGACCGGTACAGCATGCTCATGGGCGCCATCCACGTCGAGAACGCGGGGCGATGAGCCAATGTTCACCGAAAGAATGTCGTAAGGCACATCCGGCCGGGCCCTGCAATGGACCCGTTTACTATTGCGGTCAATGCCGATGGCTTCGTCCCTGTAGAAGCGGGCACCAGCGAATTCCGCCAGTTTGCTGAGGTCGATATGGACTTCATCGTAGGCGTAATGCCCGGCCACGTAGCCGGGCAACATACCGGAGTAGGGCGTGTGAGTGTCTCTGCAGATGAGGGTAAGGCGGACACCGGGAACGGGCTTCATGGCAAAACGCTTAAGAACCCCGACGTGGCTGTGTCCGCCACCAACCAGGACGATGTCCCGTAATACAGGCTGTTCGGATTGTTGCATCAAATGACTTTCTTGGCCTCGTCACTGAAGGTGCTGAAGCCCTTCACATTTGAAAACGCCTGCAGTTTTTGCTGATCCTCTGCAGAGGGGTTGGCAATCTGGTCAACCGAGGTGATGCCTGCTTCTTTCATTTTGCGGGCAGTTGCCGGGCCGATGCCTTTAACCTGTGTCAGGTCGCTTTTATCTTTCGGCTTTGGAGTTCGTTTTGGCGCAGCCGGTTTCTTTGCCGTGGCTGCCGCCTTTTGAGGTTCAGGTTTTGCGGTGGACGCCGGGCTTTTTGCAGTTGTAGCTGCCTTGGGCTTGGCTGTCTTTTTCGCCGTCGACGGCTTCTTGGCAGTGGACTTTTTGGTGGTCGTCTTGGTGGACGCGGTTTTTTTCGGGGCAGCTTTTGCTTTGGAAGCGGGAGCCTTCTGTGCGGCTTTGTCTGCGGCTTTCTTCGCTTCCCCTTTGGCTTCCTTGCTGGCGATGCCAAGGCGGTCCAGAATGTTGTTCTGCAGTTCGTGGAACTCTCCCAGGCGGCGCTCGTACTCGTCACTGAAGCGCTTCATTTCCCGGTCACGAAGCTCATCCAGCTCTTTCAGCAGCTTGCGCACTGGCTCCTGAATCTGGTTCTGAAGGCCGTCAAACTGTTTGAGAGCGTCGTTGATGAGCTTCTCGATCTGCGCCGACGTCTTTTCAAACTCCTTGTTCACTTTTTTGACAACTTTATCAACATTCTGCTTCTTGGCTTTCTTGGCCATGAGGATTGTCTCCTTACAGTGCGGTTTGTTTGGTAAGAGCGTGTGATTTCAGGCCATTTGCCGGAGGCCGGAGGAAGGCCCGGATGAACGCCTGGACTTCAGTAACTGCTTCTTCCTTACCACATCCCGTATGCGCTTGAGCTTGTCTGACAAGGCAGGGGATGCATGGTCGTTAATTTCTACGAAATCAATAGAATAGAAGAAGTTGCTGCAGTGTTTTCTACGTTCAGTAACGAGCCCGGAGATGCCATCGGCGCGGATGTTATCAAACGGCATTTCCATGATCAGGTCCAAAATAACCGTATCGCCCGGGTTAAACACTTTGTCGGTTTTCATCACACAGCCATAGTTGTCCAGCTCAAACAGGGCTGCCTCCACCCGTTCACGGCGGAACAGGCCACGCTTGACGTGAAACTGTGCAACAAGATCCGGTAGTGCTTCGTTCATTTACAAGTGATCTCTGGTTTGGTCCGGTAAAGCAGTTTGACGATGCTTGGTTAAACAATAGCCACTACCGGACTGTTTGGCAACGTGCTCAGTGTCATACGATAGAGCTCTCAGACAGTTCTTCAACTGTCTGTATTATTTTGGGCCTTTTTTATCGTATTGAGCGCATAGATATCCGTGCGCCGGTCTTTAAGGTTGGTAACGGACCCTTCGTTCCGCACCAGCTTCAGTTTTTCAAGATCCATGTCCGAGAACATGATCATCTCGGTGTTCGGAGTGGTTTCCGCCATGACGGCGTCATGGGGGAAGGCGAAGTCTGACGGCGAGAACACCGAGGACTGGGCATATTGAACGTCCAGGTTCTCCACCTTAGGCAGGTTACCAACGCTACCTGTGATCACCACGTAACACTCATTTTCGATAGCACGGGCCTGGGCGCAATGGCGAACCCGCAGGTAGCCGTTTTTGGTGTCGGTCCAGAAAGGCACCATAATGATGTCCACTTCGTCACTGGCTGCCAGGCGCCCGAGTTCCGGAAACTCAATGTCGTAGCAGATCATGATGGCAACCCGGCCAGCGTCGGTTTCGAACACCTGGAACTTTTCGCCGCCCTCGATTACCCAGTCTCGCCGTTCATGGGGGGTGATGTGGATTTTGCGTTGCTCATCCACGCGTCCGTCCCGGTGGCAGAGGTAGGAGACATTGTAAACCCGATCGTTTTCCAGCAGCGGCATGGAACCGGTAATGATATTGATGTTGTAGCTCACCGCCATTTCCGACATCTGATTGCGGAATTGTTCGGTAAAACCGGCCAGAAAGCGGATGGCGCGAGTCTGGTCCATCTGGTCGGTCAGGCCCATCAGCGGCGCGTTGAAGAACTCCGGAAACAGCGCAAAATCGCTTTTGTAATCCGACAGCGCATCCACGAAATATTCGACTTGCTCCAGCACTTCGTCCACGGATGTGAATTCACGCATCTGCCATTGCACGGCGCCCAGTCGCACCTGGGTCTTCTTCACACTCAGCACCGGCGAGGGTGGGGTATAAAGGATATTCCTCCACTCCAGCAGGGTGGCATAGCCCAGAGACTTCTCGTCTTCCGGCAGGTATTTGTGCATCAGGCGGGTAACCTGGAAGTCGTTGGATAACTGGAAACTGAGGATCGGGTCGTAAATGTCCTTGCGATCCACCCGCTGAATGTATTCTTCGGGGGAATACTGATCGGAATACTTGTGGTATCCCGGAATTCGGCCACCCGCCAGAATAGCCCGCAGGTTCATCGAGCGGCAGAGCTCCTTGCGGGCTTCGTAAAGCCGACGTCCGAGACGGTAACCGCGATAGTCCGGGTGAATAAATACGTCCAGCCCGTAAAGGGAGTCGCCCTTGGCGTTGTGCCAGATCTTCTCGTTACGCAGGATCAGGTCATCGTAGGTGTGGGGGTTACTGAACCGTTCATATTTGACGGACACAGTCAGCGCCACTGCGATCAGATCGCCGGACTCCTCTATGCAGATCTGCCCGTCCGGAAACTGCTCAACCAGTGCCTTGATGGTTTCCTCCGGCCAGGCACCGCCGATATCGTCGTAAACCCTGTCCATCAGCTGCTGGAGCTGGGGATAGTCATCAATGGTGAGGTTACGAAGGTTGAGATGCAGTTCTTCGTGGGCCATAGAGGGCGGCTCCGGTTGGATGACAAAAAAGACACAGACAAAGTGCGTCGGATAAAACCGTTATTTTATCAGATCACGCTAAAGACTTCGCCGCAAAAGCCGAAAACAAAGCTATACAGAACGCAGGTTGCAAAGCTGTCACGCTAGCGCCCCTGTGTAGAACGCATTAAAAGGATCCGGATAATGAACCTGAGTTTCGGCCAGAAGTTGCTCATCGCCTTTGGTATTCTGCTTATGCTGGTTATGGCGGCGTTTACCATAAGCGGCAACCTGAGGCTGCAGGCCACCACAGATACCTATGTGGATGCGCTGATTGATGATGCGGTTGCACAGAGTACGTCCAGTATCGCGGATTGGCTCAATACACGGCTGACGATGACCGAAGCGACCGCGAAAGCCCTTGAGTCCGTCACCACGGATGAAGAGGTCCGGGTAGTTCTGGCAGCAGCAACAACCGGTGGCGGATTTATCGATGTGTATGTCGGGCGTGACGATGGCTACATGCTGATGAAAGACGACGCCTCGGAAGCTGATCTTCCGGATGACTTTGACCCGCGCACCCGCCCCTGGTTCAAGCAGGCAAAACAGACCGGGAGTGCTTCGTTTACCGAACCCTACCCGGATGTCAGTACCGGTGGCATCATTATTTCTACCCTGGCGCCTGTAAAGCGTGGCCGCTATCGGGGCGTGATCGGTGGCGACATTGCACTGAAAACCATTGAGCAGGCTCTTTCAGCCATTACCCTTGCAGATACCGGATATGCCGCATTGATAAGTGACGACGGCACCGTGCTTTTTCACCCGGACCAGGCACTGGTCGGCAAGAAAATCAGCAGGCTGCTTGGAAATGCTCCACAGCTTGACGGCGAGACGCACCGCTACGAGTCAGATGACCTCAGTTGGACTGCAAGCTTCCACCCCATCGCCGGTGCTCGTGGAGTGGACTGGTATCTCGGTACATTTATCAACGAAGACAAGATCAATGCGCCGGTAAAGGCCGCCCGGGTGGCAGGGCTGATCATTGCGGTTATCGGCCTGTTGGTGTCGCTGATTGTGCTGCACTTCGGCATACGTGTACTGATGACCCCGGTCAGGAATCTGAACCGTGCCATGTCATCTATCGCCAGTGGCGAAGCCGATCTGACCAAGCGCCTGGATGACAGTGCCAACGATGAATTCGGAACACTGGCACGGGAATTCAACAGTTTTGTTGGCAATATCCAGAATGTTGTCAGGGATGTTCAACAGGGTGCTGCAGAGCTGGGGGATAACGTAGCGTCGCTGCGGGAGACGGCCAGTACCAGCCGCAACAGTGTTGAGAAGCAGCAGGCAGAAGTCGATATGGTGGCCACTGCTATCAACGAAATGTCTGCGGCGGCCGGTGAGATTGCCCAAAGCGCCCAACAGACTGCGGATGCTGCCAATACTGCCGACTCAGATAGCCGCAATTCGCTGGAAACCGTCGCCGCCTCCAGGGATGCTGTGCAGAAATTGTCCAAGGAGATCAATGCCGCCGCTGAAGTGATCGATAAACTTGGCAAAGACGTCACCGACATTACCTCGGTACTCGAGGTGATTCAGGGTATTGCCGAACAGACGAATCTTCTGGCTCTGAATGCCGCAATCGAGGCGGCAAGGGCAGGGGATGCGGGCCGCGGATTTGCCGTAGTGGCAGACGAGGTACGCAACCTGGCGCGCCGCACCCAGGACAGCACGGAAGAAATCAACAACATGATTGAGCGTCTGCAGAGCGGCGCCAACAACGCGGTTGATGTGATGAAAGCATCCACTGCTGTTTCCAATGTCAGTATGGAAAAGGCCCAGGATGCCATGGAGGCGCTCAACCGGATTGCAGAGGCGATCACCTCTATCAGTGAGATGACTTCCCAGATTGCGACGGCATCTGAGGAACAGACCTCTGTCACCGAAGAACTGAACTCCTCCATCACTCGTATTGCGGACGAGGGCCAGGAGGCTGCGAAGGCAGCCAGTGAAAACGACGTTTACAGCGGGCAGATCGAGTCGATCGGAACAACCCTGCGCCAGAACGTTTCAAGGTTCAAAGTCTGATCCGGCTTCATCCGAGGGCAACAGAATACTGATGCGCCGTCGCAGCTCGCTGAGAGTGCGGCGGCCGATCGCCCAGGATTCCTCGGTCAGGTAGGGGTTATTGAGGACAAGTACCTTTCGGTTTTCCAGGGCCAGTTCTTTCATCGCTCTGCCGTAGAACTGCTCCAGGTACCTGCCAAAACTGCCATCATGGATCGCCCGTTCCATACCTAATTGCAAACGCTGGGCGGTCTCATGGTCACGCCGGCTGACAAAAAAGTAGGAGGGCATGGGGTATGCAATCAACAGATCAGGCTCGATGACGAGGTTTTTGTTATCCTGCAGGTCCAGGTCAAACAGAACTTCACTGACTCCCCGGGCGAAACACTCGAAGCGGTGATTCTCCAGCATCCGGAAAAGAATTTCGTAACGGGAATGGGTAACGACCGTTACCCCATTAGCCTGGAGAATGCCGGTATCCGGCCAGTGGGAGCCCTGGCCAATGCGTATGCCGGCTGCCTGCAAGTCGGAAATACTGTTGATGCCTTCGAACATCGGCAGCGATTCCTGCATTACCACACAGACCCTGAACCCCAGTAACCCGCCATCAATCGGAAGGGGGATGGCGCGCAGGTTGTCCTCCCGTTCATTCGAAGTGCCCACATTGGCAATATCAACCAGTGTTGACCCTTGCTGTTCCAGCTCACGGACAACCCGCCCCTGCGCCATTTCGGGGCTGCGGGTAATGGTGAAAGCACCGTATTCAGGGGTTTTTTCGAAGGCGAGGGACACCAGGGCATTAATAGGCGGGCTGTCATAGTTCCGATACCACAGGCGGTACTCGTTCACAGGGGGGGCAGTCGGCGCGGCGGCGACGTGTTCTGAAGACAGCACGACACCAGCGCCCGAGCATAAAGCCATCAGGCAAACCAGCATCCAACCTCTACACACCGATTTCATGGAGCGCTCTCTCCAACATCCGCGCAGTCTCTCCCGGTCGCTGTATTTCGCGACATCAGAGCAGTTTAGGTGAATTTCCCGGCTACAACAGGAATTGGTAAGTGAAATTGGTAAAAAAAGTTGCGATGGTCAGGACGGCCCTGTAAATATCTACGCCTGTCAGTCCGGCCAGCCGGAATTAATGCGTTCAGGAGAGCAGAGTCATGACGTTAATCGATAACCTGATTGGTGCAACAGGGCAGTGGGTGTCTTCCTCAGATCCCGAAGCGAGAATTACCCGGCCGCTGGCCTGGCTGAGGAAAACCAGTGGTTATGCAGCTGTTAACCGGATTATCGGGATGTCGATTCCGTTTGCTCCGCGAAACGGTTTCAGCGTGGAAGAGGTGAGGCCGGGTTTCGTGAAAGCGAAGATTCGCCTCAAGGGTAACAAGAATCACTTTGGCAGCCTTTATGCCGGCGCGTATTTCCTCGTGGCAGAAATCCCCGGTGGCGTGCTTACCCTGTTTGATCTGGGGCCGGCTTATACTCCGATTCTGAAAGAGATGACCCTGCAATTCCTGCAGCCAGCCAATTCGGATGTGTTTGTGGAATTTTCGCTGGATGAAGCGACCGTTAAAGCCATCAAGGCGGAAGCGGACCAGACCGGCCGGGCAGCGTTTGCCCTGGAAGGCACCCTGTATGACCAGGAAGGCAATCACGTAGCCACGTCTATTGCCCAGTACCGGGTTCGCAAGAAGGGATTCAAGGCGTCGTAATTCAGCGAATCACAGGCCGTCCAGCTCTCGCAGGGCGGCCAGGAAAGTATCTCCGTATTTCTCCAGCTTTGCCGCACCCACGCCATTGATTTCGGCCATTTCCGCCAGGCTGTTCGGGCGTTTTTCAAGAATCTCGAACAGAGTGGCATCGTGGAATATCACATAGGGCGGTACGCCTTTTTCTTCTGCCAGCACCTTGCGACAGGCCCGCAATGCTTCCCATCCTGCCTTGTCGGTAATCTGGTCGGCTATCTTGCGACGCCCCGAAGTGCCAGAGGAACTGCGCCCTGTGGATGCCTTGATCACCGGGTCCTTGCGCAATTGAATAGGCACTTCGCCCTTGAGCAGCGGCCGGCACTCCTCCGTGAGCTGGAGAGCCCCGTAACCTTCCGGGTCTGCCCTCAGGTAGCCGTTGGCCACCAGTTGCCGGAACACGGATTTCCAGTCATTGGCCGACAATTCGGTGCCGATGCCGTAGGTGGACACGGCCTGGTGGCCGAACTGGAGAATACGTTCGTTCTCCGAGCCGCGCAGCACGTCTATCAAGTAGGTAACACCAAACCGCTGTCCTGTTCTGAACACGCAGGACAGGGCCTTCTGGACAGCAAGCTTGCCATCCCATGTTTCCGGCGGGTTGAGGCAGGTATCACAGTTGCCGCAGGGTTGCTCAAGGGTATCGCCAAAGTAGCGCAGAAGGACCTGGCGGCGGCAACTGGTGACCTCGCACAGGCCCAGCATGGCATCCAGCTTCTGGCGTTCGACGCGCTTGAAATGGTCGTTACCCATCGACCCCTCAAGCATCTGGCGCAGTTTTATCACGTCCTGCAGGCCATAGACCATCCAGGCAGTGGACGGCTTTCCGTCACGGCCGGCACGACCGGTTTCCTGATAGTAGGCCTCCAGGCTTTTCGGAAGGTCCAGATGGGCAACAAATCGCACGTCTGGCTTGTCGATTCCCATACCGAAGGCAATGGTGGCCACGATGATCACCCCGTCTTCGCGCAGGAAGCGTTCCTGGTGTCGGGCCCGGTCTCCGGAGTTAAGGCCGGCGTGGTAGGGCAGAGCCGCATAGCCTTTATCACTGAGCATCTTCGCCGTGGCGTCTACCTTGTTTCGGGACAGGCAGTAAACGATGCCACAGTCGCCGTCATGTTCTGCTTTAATAAAATCCAGTAATTGCTTGTTAGCGTTAGTTTTTGGGGCAATACGATACTGAATGTTCGGGCGGTCAAACCCACTGATAAAGTGACGGGCTTCGGTCAGCGACAGTCGTTCGGCGATTTCCTTGCGGGTGCGCTCATCGGCGGTGGCCGTCAGTGCAATACGGGGTATGCCGGGAAACTCGTGCGCAAGCCGGCTCAGTTCAAGATAGTCAGAGCGGAAATCGTGGCCCCACTGGGATACACAGTGAGCCTCGTCGATGGCAAACAGGGAAATCGACGCGTGGTGCAGCAAGTCCAGTGTTCGGGGCTGGATCAGCCTTTCCGGCGCGCAGTACAGCAGGTCCAGTTCCCCGGTCATCAGAGCGTTCTCGGTGTCCCTGGCCTGCTCGAAGTCCATGGTAGAGTTCAGGAATGCAGCCCTTACCCCCAGTTCCTTCAGGGCAGCCACCTGATCCTGCATCAGGGCGATGAGAGGAGAAATCACGATGGCCGTTCCTGTTCGCACCAGAGCCGGCACCTGGTAACACAGTGATTTACCACCGCCGGTGGGCATCAACACCAGGGCATCGCCGCCGTTGACCACCTCACGGATAATGTCCCCCTGCAGAGGCCTGAAGGTCTCGTATCCGAATATGCGATGCAGGACTTCTTCCGGGTCCTGGTCCGAAACACTGGGACGCTCTGTGCTTAGTTGTGCAAAATCCATGATTTGGCCGGTGGTATTGGTGAACTGTAAAAACCTGATGTTCTGGCTGGGTTGCAATGATACCAGAATCACGTCACGGAATCGGCGAAGACAAACAAACCTTTAAACGGCTACAATGCGGCTTTTTTCTGCACTCAACAAACAGGACTTCCATGCAGGAATTTGACGCCATCCGTCCGTATTCGGACGAGGAAACCGGAACAGCCATCCACGATCTGGTCCGGGACCCGGAATTTCTGGATATGATTGGCCGCTTCAAGTCGCCGACGCTGTCGAAGTGGGCACCTGGCATGCTTCGGCTTTGGGTTAAGCGCTGGCTCATCAGTCACTTTGCCGGAATTACCCGCATTGACGATCTCCAGGCCCGGTTGTCCGGCTATGTGGGGGAGCTGGTGGACCACACTACCACTCGTGTCACCCACAGCGGATTGGAGAATCTCAACAAACACAGCGCTCATCTGTTTATATCCAACCACCGGGACATCGTATTTGACCCGATGGTGGTGAATTACCTGTTATTCGCCAACGGCTTCAAGACCACCCGAATCGCCATAGGCGATAACCTGTTGGCCAACCGTGTTTTCGCGGAAATGATGAGGCTCAATAAAAGCTTTGTCGTACGCCGCAACATGACCAGCCCGCGGGAAATGCGGGACGCCTACATCATGCTTTCCTCGTTTATTAACCACAGCATCGACAACAACGAAAGCATCTGGATTGCGCAACGGGAAGGCCGCGCCAAGGACGGTCTGGATTTTACCGACCCTGCAATTATCAAGATGTTCTACATGAGCAGGAAAAAGAGTGGGCTGGCGTTCGGGGAGGCCATGAACCGGCTGCATATTGTTCCCGTTTCCATTGCCTATGAGTACGACCCGTGTGACGTGGACAAGGCCCGCGAGCTGGAAACCCGTGCGCGCACCGGTGAATATATCAAGAAGGAAGGGGAGGATACCGAGCAGATCATGAGAGGTCTGACCGGCTTCAAGGGGCACGTACACGTGCACTTCGGAGCGCCAATTGCCGATGCGGAAGATAACCCGAAGGAACTTGCAGCGCGAATAGATCGCGAGATGCACGCCAACTACCACTTGCACACATCCAACCTGGTGGCCTATCAACAAAGGGGTATTCACCCGGATTCCCATGCCACACGGGACACGGTGAGCGACGCGGTGGTTACAGCAGAGGCCTGGTCAGCGGCAGAGATCGAGGCGGCCGAAGCAGAAATGGAACGAAGACTGGATGCGTGTGACCCGGCAATTCGACCTTACCTGCTGGATATGTACGCCAATCCTGTGGTAACCGCGCTTGAGGCCCACAATGGCAAACCACATTCACCAACAGAACATTCCTGATACCCGAGGTACTTTGTGCAAGAACTCGAATATATTGAACTGGAAACCAGACCCAATCCGACCGCAGCGGTTATCTGGCTTCATGGCCTCGGCGCCAGCGGCCACGATTTCGAGCCGGTGGTGCCGGAACTCGGCCTGCCTGAAGAGGCTGCTGTGCGGTTTATCTTTCCTCACGCGCCCAACATGCCAGTGACCATTAATGGCGGGATGACAATGCCAGCCTGGTACGACATCAAGGCAATGGACATTGACCGGGTAGTGGATACCGACCAGCTGGTGGCTTCGGCCGATGCCGTCGCAAGGCTGGTGGACCGCGAAATCGAACGCGGCGTAAAAAGCGAGAACATTGTTATAGCGGGGTTCTCGCAGGGTGGCGCCGTTGCCTATGAACTGGGGCTGAGCTATCCCAAGCGTCTGGGTGGTATCCTGGCGCTGTCTACCTACTTTGCTACGGCAAAAACCGTTGAGGTATCCGACGCCAACCGTGGTATTCCCATCAGCATCTACCACGGTACGCACGATCCGATGGTTCCGGAATCTCTAGGTCGGCTGAGTGTGGAGAAGCTGAAAGAAATGGGCTTCGAACCGTCGTACCAGACTTTCCCTATGGAGCACAGCGTGTGCCTCGAAGAAGTGCAGGATATCGGCATCTTTATTCGCAAGCACATTCTATAAAGCCTTGCTATGGCCGGACTCAGACCCAGAGCATGGCGCCCATCTCCAGAGGATGAGTCAGTGCATCATGGTAAGGGTACATTCTGAGCCTGAGGGTCTGAAGCCCGGGGTATGACGGCTGAACCTGCGTTGAAAACACGGTTTTGCCGTCGGCCTCGCTTTCCTTCTCAAGAAAGAAACTCGGAGGGCCGGGGTTCTTGTGGGTTCCTGTACATTCCGGGCTTACCAGGCACTCTACGCGCACGTCGTCAGCACTCAGGCCGTTGAGCAATGCCTCTACTCGCAGGTCCACCGCACCGTCGTGAGGGCAGCGGCTATCCACACACCCCACAACGTTTATTTCGACCCCCGGCCAGGCTTCCCTGACCCTCGCTTTCCAGTCTGCAAGCGCGGTGGCCATCTCGCCGCCATCCGCCGTTAATCGGGCGCCCTGGCTGGAAGCAGTCTGGTAATAATTGGTAACGTAATCCATCACCATGCGCTGGCTGTTGAACTGCGGTGTAATTGTTTTCATGGACGCTTTTGAGCGTTTTACCCAGCCTTTGGAGTAGCCCTGTGAGGCGCGCTCGTAGTAGAGCGGAACCACCTCGAACTCCAGCAGATCCAGAAGATCGCGGGCCTCTTCCTGATTACGGAACTCGGCATCCATCTCGGTATCTCTGGGCGGTATGGCCCAGCCATTCTTTCCGTTGTAACCCTCACCCCACCAGCCATCCAGCACGCTGAGATTCAGGGCACCATTCAGGGCGGCTTTTTCTCCGGAAGTACCGCTGGCTTCCTTGGGGTATTCCGGCGTGTTCAGCCAGACATCCACGCCGCTGAGCAGTCGCCGGGCCATGGCCTGGTCGTAATCCTCCAGCAATATCAGATGCCCCATCAGGGACGGATGCATGGAAAGTTCGTGGATAACTCTGATCAGCTGTTGGCCAGGTTTGTCCTGCGGATGTGCCTTGCCAGCGAAAACCAGCACCACAGGGCGATCCGCATTGGTAATAATCTGTTCCAGCCGGTCAAGGTCGGAAAAGATCAGGGTAGCGCGTTTGTAGGTG
>JAWWAM010000006.1:0-21333 GCA_033721715.1 Marinobacter sp. | reverse complement strand
AGGTGACGCTGCCAATGATCTGAGAGCTCTGGCGCAAAGGGTCAGTGGTAGCGGGCGCACGCTGGATGAGCAGGTGCAGGCCCTGGACTCCGAGCTGGGTCGACTTAAAACCTGAGCGGCATCGTCTGTTGCTATCGGCACTATTCAGCCCATCAATTTTATTTTTGGGCAAACGTGCGATCATAATGGCACTAGTTCGAGGCTGTGAAGGCCCGCTTATTTTCCGGACCAGGAGTTTAATTATGGAGCAAGTCACCATTTTTGGCCGTGCTTCCTGTGGTTTCTGTACGCGTGCAAGGCAGCTGTGCGAGATCAATGATTTCCCCTATCGCTACGTGGATATCGCCGAGGAGGGGATCAGCAAAGAGGATCTGTCGAAAACCATAGGCAAGCCCGTTCACACGGTACCGCAGATTTTCGTTGGGCAGGAGCATATCGGAGGGTTTGATCACTTTTCCGAGTACCTGGAACGGCTAGGTACCACGGCCAACTGAACAGTAATCCAAAAAAAACGGCGCCCGGTAGTCACCCGGGCGCCGTTTTTTGTCTGGGGGGCAGTCAGAGTTGGAAATCGGCCTTCAGACGCTTTTCAACCAACTGGTTTTTCAGTTTTGCCACCCGCGGCAGGCCGTTATCAAACGGCGGAAAGCTTTCACCGTAGATCAGAGGCTCCAGGTAGTCGCGGCAATCCTGGGTAATGCCGTAGCCGTCATCGGTAATGTAGTGGATCGGCATTTTCTTCTCCTGGTTGGCCACGTCCGCCAGGGGAGCTTCGCCGATGTGCCACCGATAGGGGCGTGACTGCTCGCGCACGATGGTGGGCATCAGTGCCTGCTTGCCGGCAAGGGCCATTTCGACGGCAACCTTGCCCACCGCGTAGGCCTGCTCGACATCCGTGGCGGAGGCAATATGACGTGCGCTACGCTGCAGATAGTCGGCCACCGCCCAATGGTATTTGTGTCCCAAAGCCTGGCGCACCATATTGGCGAGGGTCGGGGCTACACCACCGAGCTGGGTATGGCCGAAGGCATCTTTGGCGCCGGCGTCGGCGAGGAAGCGGCCATCTTCATACTGGGCGCCTTCAGACGCTACCACCACGCAGTACCCATATTCCTTGACGCAGAAATCCACCCGTTCGAGGAACCGCTCCCGTTCGAACGGCACCTCCGGGAAAAGAATCACGTGTGGGGGGTCACCTTCACCCTGGCCGGCCAGGCCGCCAGATGCAGCAATCCAGCCGGCATGTCGCCCCATCACTTCGAGGATGAACACCTTGGTGGAGGATTCGCACATGGAACGGATGTCGAGGCTGGCTTCCAGTGTGGAGGTGGCAATGTACTTGGCCACTGAGCCAAACCCCGGGCAGCAATCGGTAAAGGGGAGGTCATTATCCACGGTTTTGGGAACGCCGATGCAGGTAATCGGGTAGCCCATTTTCTCCGCAAGTTGCGATACCTTGTAGGCCGTGTCCTGGGAATCACCGCCGCCGTTATAGAAGAAATAACCGATATCGTGGGCGCGGAAGACTTCGATCAGGCGCTCGTATTCCCGCCGGTTTTCGGCGAAGTTCTTCAGCTTGTGACGGCAGGATCCGAACGCACCGCCGGGAGTGTGGATCAGAGCCTGGATATCGTCCTCGCTTTCCAGGCTGGTGTCGATCAGCTCCTCTTTCAGAGCGCCAATGATACCATTGCGCCCGGCGTAGACCTTTCCGATCTGGTCCGGGTATTTGCGAGCGGTCTGTATGACCCCGCAGGCACTGGCGTTAATAACGGCGGTGACACCGCCTGACTGGGCATAGAATGCGTTTCTGGTGGCCATTTCCGGCTGTTGCCTCCTGCAGTTTCGTCGAATGCGGCAGATGATACGCCAATCGTTGTTTTTTTTCATGACATCAAACGTCGTAACCAACGCTTGACGACCCGCATTCTATACGGGACGCTTTGCAGGTTTCATCCAAGAGGTCGATAACCGAATGCATATTCACATCCTGGGAATCTGTGGCACCTTCATGGGCAGCCTGGCCGTGCTGGCCAGAGAGCTCGGGCACACCGTGACTGGCTCCGATCAGGGTGTGTATCCACCCATGAGTACCCAACTGGAAGCCCAGGGCATCGGGTTAATGGAAGGTTACAATCCTGACAACCTCAAGCCACAGCCGGATCTGGTGCTCATTGGCAACGCCATGTCCCGGGGCAACCCGGAAGTGGAAGCCGTTCTGAACCAGAACATCGACTATATGTCCGGCCCAGAGTGGCTGGCCCGGGAGGTGTTGCGTCATCGCTGGGTGCTCGCGGTTGCCGGCACCCATGGCAAGACCACTACCACATCGATGCTGCTGTGGATTCTTGAGCAGGCGGGGTTCGAAGCCGGTTATCTGGTGGGTGGTGTGCCAAACGATTTTCCCGTTTCGGCGCGGCTGGGCAACAGTGATTTTTTCGTGATCGAGGCAGACGAGTATGACAGCGCCTTCTTCGACAAGCGCTCCAAGTTTGTCCATTACCGGCCCCATACGCTCATTCTGAACAATCTGGAGTTCGATCACGCGGATATCTTCGATAACGTGGAGGCCATTGAGCGTCAGTTCCATCATCTGGTCAGAACGGTACCCTCACGGGGGCTGATCATACGCCCGGCGCTGGATACTCATCTCGACAGGGCGCTGGAGCTGGGTTGCTGGACCAGCGTGCAGGCGACCTCCGTCGGCAGTGAAGTGCCTTATATGGCCGACTGGCGGGCGGAGTTGCTGGCGGAGGACGGCAGCCGCTTCATGGTGGTTCACCACGAACAGCCTGTCGCGACGGTGAGCTGGTCACAGACGGGGCTGCACAATGTTCGTAATGCCCTGGCCGCGATTGCCGCTGCCCGCCACGTGGGCGTAACGCCGGATCACGCCGTGGCGGCACTGTGCCGTTTCTCGGGCGTTAAACGACGGATGGAGCTGCTGGCGGACGTGGGTGGCGTCCATGTTTATGACGATTTCGCCCATCACCCCACCGCCATCACCACGACCCTGGAGGGTTTGCGCAACAAAGTGGGGGAGGAGACCATCCTCGCCCTGATCGAACCCCGATCCAACACCATGCAACAAGGGGTGCATCAGCACACATTGCTGCCCAGCGCGGCAGCAGCGGACCGGGTGATCTGGGCCAATCTCAATCAGATGGACTGGCTTCCGGACCTGGTGGACGGCTATAACGCCACCGCCGAAATGCCGGAACGCCATTGCGTGGAGTCGACGGTGGATGCGCTGATCCGCCGGGTTCTGGAACAGGTGTCGGGCCCCTGCCATATTGTCATCATGAGTAATGGCGGATTTGGGGGTATCCATCAGAAGCTGATTGCCGAACTGGAACGTAAAACCGGCTGACCGAGCGTTTGCCTCCTAATCGATCAGGGAACATCAGTATGACCGCAACATCAGACAATCCGCGGGTGATCAACCTGGCCTTTACCGGCGCCTCTGGCGCCCAGTACGGCCTTCGCCTGCTGCAGTGCCTGGTGGCGGCGGACTGCCGGGTGCATGTGATGATGAGCAAGGCCGCCCAGGTGGTGATTGCCACGGAAACGGACCTGAAACTGCCGGGCAATACGCCGGCCATGCAGGATGTGCTTACGCGCTATGCCGGTGCCAGGCCCGGGCAGGTTCTGGTGTTCGGGCGGGAAGACTGGTTTTCCCCGCCGGCCTCCGGTTCAGGAGAGAAAGCCCCCCTGGTGATTTGCCCCTGTAGCACCGGCACATTGTCTGCACTTGCCACCGGCGCCAGCAACAACCTCATTGAGCGCGCTGGCGATGTGGCCCTTAAAGAACGCCGGCAATTGATCCTGGTGCCCCGGGAAGCGCCCTATTCCGAGGTGCACCTGGAAAATATGCTGCGCCTGACCCGCATGGGCGCCCTCGTCATGCCGGCCAGCCCCGGGTTTTATCATCAGCCGCAGTCGGTCAGTGACCTGGTGGACTTTATCGTCGCACGTCTGCTGGACCACTTGGGGCTGCCGCAGGATCTGATGCCGCGCTGGGGCGAGGAGCGGCTCAGGGCAAAGCAGCCCGACTGACCACCGGCGATGGTTTTGGTCAGCCCGATTGATGCTTTTCATCATTGAGCGAAAGCGCCGCGCCCCCGAGACTTGGTGAACGACAACCACAAGACAGTCATTCACCGAGGTTCACCATGATTCCACGCACACTCTTCGATGCCGACCTTGAAGGTTTCCGGGATTCCGTCCGCAAGTTCCTGCAGCAGGAGGCCGCCCCGTTTCACGAACAATGGGAAAAAGACGGCCAGGTCAGCCGCGAGCTCTGGACCAAGGCCGGTGAGCTGGGCTTCCTGTGCCCGACGATGCCGGAAGAGTACGGCGGGGTAGGGGCAGATTTCCGTTACAGCGCGGTGATCATGGAGGAGGTCTCCAGGGCGGGACTGTCCGGTATTGGCTGGACCCTGCATTCCGACATCGTTGCCCCCTATATTCTCAACTACGGGTCCGAAGCGCAGAAACAGTATTACCTGCCAAGACTGGCTACCGGTGAGATGATCGGAGCCATTGCCATGACCGAGCCCGGTGCCGGTTCGGACCTGCAGGGCGTAAAAACCACGGCGATAAAGGATGCGGCGGGCGAGCATTACTTGCTTAACGGCTCCAAAACCTTCATTACCAACGGTCAGTTGGCGGACCTGGTCATTGTGGTGGCCAAGACGGATCCCAAAGAAGGCGCGAAAGGAACCAGCCTGCTGTTGGTGGAAAGCGCCTGGGAAGGCTTCGAAAAAGGGCAGAACCTGAACAAGGTGGGCATGAAAGCTCAGGATACCTCCGAACTGTTCTTCCAGGACGTGAAGGTGCCGGCGGACAAACTTCTGGGTTCCATGGAAGGCCAGGGCTTTTTCCAGTTGATGGCAGAACTGCCAGCCGAGCGACTTCAGGTTGGTTTGACCGCCGTGGCCGCAGCAGAGGCCGCCTGGCAGTGGACACTGGACTACGTGAAGGAGCGCAAGGCGTTTGGCAAGCCGGTGATCGCATTCCAGAACACCCGCTTCAAGATGGCGGAGATGAAAGCTGAAATCACTGCGGCCCGGGTGTTCTGTGACCGTTGCCTGGAACTGCATCTGGAGAAGAAGCTGGATATTCCCACGGCGGCGATGCTGAAGCAGCACACTACAGACCTGCAATGCAAAGTCATGGACGAGTGCGTGCAGCTTCACGGTGGCTATGGTTATATGTGGGAGTACCCCATTGCCCGGGCCTGGGCTGACAGCCGGGTTCAGCGTATTTATGCCGGCACCAACGAAATCATGAAGGAAATCGTTGCGCGTTCATTTTAAAGTGTGATGTGAAGTGGCAGCGCGCCGCCGGAGAGACTCCGGCGGCGCGCTTTCGTTACCAAAGTTTACAAATTGCCAAACCTATCAAGGTTCACCCCGGCAACATCCCCTAAAGTAGCGGCACAACCTCTAACAAGGATAATGGTTGCCGCAATGAAACGCCTGCTCCCCATTTCAGTTGCCCTGTTTACACTTGCCCTGGCCGGATGCGGCGAGGAATCAGATGAGTCACCTGTGGATGGCCGCGATTTTGACGCCCAGGATTACAGCGAGGCCAGGCCCTACACCGGCAGGGTCATAGACGGCTACCTGCGCAATGCCCGGGTGTGGCTGGATATGGACGGCGACAGCCAGTACACCCCTGGGCCAATGACCATCAAGAACAGCGCCGGCGCTGAGATCACCCTGCCCAATGGTGAGCCCACCGCCATGACAGGCGAGGACGGCAAATTTACCCTCGACACCACGGAGCTGGTGCAGGATCCATCGCTGTCACCGGACATCGACCCCCGGGATTTCCCGCTGTTTGCCGTGATTCTGCCTGGTCAGACGGTTGAGCAGACCCGTATGGGGGATGTGGTGCTGGAAAACGCCTACATGCTCAGTGCGCCGCCGGGCATTCGCAATGTTACGCCCCTCAGTACGCTGGTACGGCAACGCCGGGTCATTGGCGTGCAGGATCTGACGGCGACCACCAGCGAACTGGCAGATGCGTTGGGGAACGTGAATCTGCTCAGCGACTACGTAAAATCCGGAGATCACCGGGCACATGCCTATGCCCGTGCATTTGCACGCTTCATGGCCAGCCAGTTTCCGGATGAATACGCTACCCTTCTGCGCAACGGCGACGGGCGGGAGCGCTATCTGAGCGAGGAGGCGGCCTTTCTTCTCGGTGTTTCCTTTGTTCGTAACGCACTGGACGTGGTGAAAGTGGTAGATGAGGCCGCATCCCAGGGCAACTACGAAAATGTGGATGTTGGCGGCCTGGCGCTGCCAGAGGTGCCCATTGAACTGGAGGATCCGCTGATTCTGGAGAGCCAGACGGTTCTTGCGCGGGGCGAAGGCAGCGAGCTGCCGGCTTCCATGTCCAATCTCGGCGTGTCCGCGGAACTGGTGTTCGACTACTCAGAAGACGGTCGGGTAAAGTCCGTCACCGCCCACGGCTGCATGACCCCGTCGATGAGGGAGATGGCCCGCCTGATCAATGCTGGCGGCAAGATTGCGAACACCGGTACACAGTGGATGCCCGGCATATCCCTGTCTCAGGAGAGTGCCTCTTTCTATGAGAATGAGGGGCCGGACGAGCGGCTGGTGTTTGACTGGGAAAGTCGCCGGGCGACATTTGAAACAACCACTAGCTGTCATCCGGGGCTGGCGGCTTCGTCATCATTGGGAGGCACGCCGGCGATCAGTTACGAGTGGACCATGGCGGGTGCTCAGGTCCAGGCACTGACAGCAAGATCAGGAGATACAACCGAAGTGCTGGAGCCTGATTATCAGTTTGGCACCGCTGCTTTTTTTGGTTTTACCCGCACAACGGGCGGCACTGAAGAAGAAATCATGACACTTTCCGGTAGCGTTCAATCGTGCGATGCGGCTATTGAACCGGAGGACGCAGACGCGGCGCTTGTGGTTTCCGCCCGGCAACCCTACACCGTATCCGGAACTATTCCCCAGCCAGATGGATTCAGCCCACTGGCACTGGAGTTTGATGTGCGGGAAGGTCACCTGCGCCCGTTGCGGTTCGGTTTTCTGGACCAGAAAATGGCTTCCAGCCCTGGCGTCAACAACACCGAGGGTTTCGACTGGGCATTCTATTACCCGTTCGAAACGTCAAACGAATTCGTGGCGGATCAACCGAATCTCATCAGTACTGCCTACCTGAACCGGCACGGTGGCAGCAGGGCCTGTGGCAGAGAGTTCGAGAGAATGCCCTCGGCTGCCTATGCTCGTGTGAATTACACCTACCAAAGGCTTTCCGAGTATCTGTCAGGGCTCGTGGAGTAGGGCGGAAAGAGAGCGGCTCCTCGGGTACAACGGGGAGTCAGCACGTTATTGGCGACTAACGCTTGCGACATGTGCTTATAAAGATTTCGGATTCGTAACACTTCCTGGGGAAGGAAGTGGTGCCGAGGAGAGGACTTGAACCTCCACGGGGTTGCCCCCACTAGCACCTGAAGCTAGCGTGTCTACCAATTTCACCACCTCGGCAGGTGATTTGCAGCTTTTCCGGTGGGGATTCAACGGCTTTAGCTTGTTGAATTTCCGGTACTTCTGCCTCAGTTACAGGCAATGCCGTCAACCGATGGCGCGTACTTTAATCATTCGGAAAAAGGCTGTCAAACATTTTTTGTGAGCCAGGGTCGGTTTTTGCAGCTATTTTTTCTGGCTGGTTAGGCAGGTGGCCGCCGGCGGCGTTATACTCTTCGGAAAATGCAATATAACGATTGATTTCCGTTGGGGAATCAGAGCTAAGGATACGAATGGTTTCCAGGAAAAAGACAGACAACGACCCCCACGCACAGCGCGAGGCCAGCAAGTATGACAACCCCATCCAGAGCCGGGAGTTCATTCTCGGGCACTTGAAGGAAAGGGGTGCGCCGGCCACCCACGAAACATTGTGCGAAGAATTGGGGCAGCAGTCCGAGGAGGGCATTGAGGCCCTGCGTCGCCGGTTGATCGCCATGTGTCGCGACGGGCAGCTGATCTGCAACCGCCGCGGTGCCTACCTGCCTATTGAAGAGGCCGACCTGGTAACTGGCCGGGTAACGGGGCACAAGGATGGGTTCGGGTTCCTGGTACCGGATGACGGTGGGTCCGACCTTTTCCTGACGGCGCGCCAGATGCGGCAGGTTTTCCATGGCGACCGCGTTGCCGCGCGGGTAGACCGGGTCGATGATCGGGGGCGTCGCGAAGGCGTGATTGTTGAGGTGCTGGAATATCGCACCCATCAGACCGTCGGCCGGCTGTTCCAGGAAAGCGGCATCTCGTTCGTGGTACCGGAGAATGCCCGCATCAATCACGAAGTTCTTATTCCCGCCGAACACATCAACGAGGCGCGGCACGGGCAGTACGTGGTGGTGGATATACTGCGTCAGCCGACAGTTCGCACCCAGCCGACCGGCAAGGTGGTCGAGATACTGGGCGAGCATATGGCGCCAGGCATGGAGATCGATGTTGCCATCCGCTCCTACGATATTCCCCACAGCTGGCCACCCGCGGTGGGTGAACAGGCTGCCGGTATTCCTGAGGAGGTCACGGAAAAGGACAAGCAGAACAGGGTGGATATCCGCAACCTGCGCCTGGTGACCATTGATGACGAAACCGCGCGGGATTTTGATGATGCCATCTATTGCGAGCCACGCCCTCGGGGCGGGTACCGGTTGCTGGTAGCGATAGCGGATGTATCCCACTATGTGCGGCCAGGCACGCCCTTGGATGAAGAGGCGATCAATCGCGGTAACTCGGTGTATTTTCCCGACCACGTTGTACCCATGCTGCCGGAAAAGCTGTCCAACGGGTTGTGTTCCCTGAACCCCGGGGTGGACCGGCTGTGCATGGTGGCCGACATGACCATCAGCGCCGCGGGTGCAATCAGTGGCTACACCTTCTATCAGGCAGTGATGCACAGCCATGCGCGATTAACCTACAACAAGGTCAGCGACATGCTGGAGCGGCCGGATTCCGAGCCGGGCTACAGGCTGTCCGAGCAGTATGCTCACGTATTGCCGCACCTTCACAACCTGTACAACCTCTACAAGTTGCTGCGCAAAGCCCGAACCGAGCGGGGTGCTATTGATTTCGAAACCACGGAAACCAAGGTGGTGTTCGATGCCAATCGCAAGATTGAGGAAATCGTTCCGGTTCAGCGTAACGATGCCCACAAGATTGTCGAGGAATGCATGCTGGCCGCCAACGTGGCAACCGCCCGCTTCCTGAAGAAACACAAAGTGCCCTCGCTGTATCGGGTTCACGACGGTCCGTCCGAAGAGCGCCTGAATGCCGTGCGGCTGTTCCTGGGTGAACTGGGCCTTCAATTGGGCGGCGGTGACAAGCCAACCTCGGCGGATTACCAGGAATTGTTGGCCAGTATTTCAGACCGCTCCGATGCCAACGTTATTCAGACGGTGATGCTGCGCTCTCTCAGTCAGGCGGTGTACAGCCCGGATGAGGGGGGGCACTTTGGTCTTGGCTTTACCAGCTATGCCCACTTTACCTCGCCGATTCGCCGCTACCCGGACCTGATTGTGCACCGCGGCATCAAGTCTGTTGTTCATGGTGAAGAGGGTAGCAAGGATGTGGTAGAGCCTCCGAAGCGCGATCCTGAGCTTGCGAACTACCCTTACGATACGCCTCGCATGCACCAGTTGGGCGAGCATTGCTCAATGACTGAGCGGCGCGCTGACGATGCCACCCGGGATGTAATGGCGTGGCTCAAGTGCGAGTACCTTAAGGATCATGTAGGCGAGGAATACGATGGCGTGATCGCCGCCGTCGTGCCCTTCGGTTTCTTCGTGGAGCTGTCAGGGGTCTATATAGAAGGCCTTGTACACGTGTCCACCCTCAGCGGCGACTACTTCCATCACGATGCTGCCAAGCATCGGCTGATTGGCGAGCGCACAGCCATGAGTTTCCGTCTGGGCGATGATGTCCGGGTGAAGGTGGTACGCGTGGGTATGGAAGACCGCAAGATTGATCTGGAGCTGGTGAGTGAACCCCAGCACCGCCAGGCGGATCGGGACGCGCTGGAAATCACCAAGCGAGAGCCGAAGGACAAAGGCAAAGGCCGGGGCAAGGGTGGCAAATCCGCGCCTGGTCGCTCCACCAGAGGCGACCGCGGGAAATCCGGGCGTGAGAAAGCCGGTGAGGCGGGTGAAAAACCACGCCGCAGGAAGGGTGCCGGGTCGCCCACGGCCGGCAAGCAGGGGAGGCCCGAGCAAGTGGCGCCAACCTATGAGGATGATGGTGAGCTTTCCGCCCGCGACAAGCTGGTAGCAGAAGCCGCAAAGCTCGCGCTGGGCAAGGGCAAAGGCAAGAAGCCGGCCGGTAAAACCGCCGGTGCTGACAAGAAACGCAAGCCTCGCAAATCAGGAAAATAAGCTGTGTCTGAAGAGTTTATTTTTGGCTGGCATGCCGTTGAAGCCGTCCTGAAGCGCGAGCCCGAGCGTTTGCAGCAGGTGTGGATCCAGACCGGTCGGGAAGATCGCCGGGTCAAAACCGTCACCGATGCCCTGAACGAATTCGGAGTGCGCTGGCAGGTCGTGCACCGTAAGGAACTGGACCAGCGGGTTTCCGGGGTACACCAGGGGGTTGTGGCGGCAGTGTCCGAGAGCCGTGAATGGAGCGAGGACGATTTGCTGGCCACGCTGGCACGTTCCGATAAGCCGCCATTTCTGCTGATTCTGGATGGTGTGACTGACCCCCACAACCTGGGGGCCTGCCTGCGGACTGCCGATGCCGTTGGTGTCCAGGCGGTGGTGGTACCAAAAGACAAGTCAGCCTCGCTGTCGCCTACAGTGCGGAAAGTGGCCTGCGGGGCTGCCGAAACCGTGCCCCTGGTACGAGTCACCAATCTTGCCCGGTTCATGCGAACCATACAGGACAATGGGGTGTGGCTTATCGGCACCGCGGGCGAGGCGAATAGTACCGTGTATCAGGCCGATTTTACCGGCCCGGTGGCTCTGGTAATGGGGGCAGAGGGTAAGGGCATGCGGCGGCTGACCCGTGAACACTGTGATCTGTTGATCAATATCCCCATGCTTGGCCATGTAGACAGCCTCAACGTTTCTGTGGCCACTGGAGTCTGCCTTTACGAAGCTTTGCGCCAGCGGCTTGCATAGTACCCTCCACCCGCCTAGAATACGTGACCCCCTTTCCAGGGGGCGGTGCTGTATTGCCTGAAATCGGGGCAGTTGGCACCAAGAAGCCGGCGGCTATGGCTGCCACCTCCTTGCTTCTTGCATTTGCCCGGTCTTTTCCTGTGCGTTTGCTGGAGGCTGTTTAAACCGTAGGGAGAACTCATGCGTCACTACGAAATCGTATTTATGGTACACCCGGATCAAAGCGAGCAGGTGCCCGCGATGATCGAGCGTTATACCGGTGTCATCAATGAAGATGGCGGCAAGGTACATCGCCTGGAAGATTGGGGCCGTCGTCACCTGGCTTACCCGATCAACAAGATTCACAAGGCTCACTACGTACTGATGAACATCGAATGTTCCCAGGCAGCGATGGACGAGCTGACTCACAACTTCCGTTTCAACGATGCCATCATCCGCGACATGATCCTGCGCCGCGATGGTGCCGATACGGACCTGTCCCCGATGAAAGCTTCCGAGTCCCGTGAAGACCGTCGTGGCGGCGATGATCGCCCACGTCGCTCAGCTGAATCTGACGAGCCACGTCAGCAGGCTGAGACTGAAACCCAGGACGAAGAAGAGTAAAACCATCACCGGAGTTGAGGAGTTAAATTATGGCTCGTTTTTTCAGACGTCGTAAGTTCTGCCGCTTCACGGCAGAAGGTGTTAAAGAGATCGATTACAAGGATCTGGACACCCTGAAAGGTTACATTACTGAGACCGGCAAAATCGTGCCCAGCCGTATCACCGGCACCAAGGCACGCTATCAGCGTCAGCTGGCTACCGCTATCAAGCGTGCCCGCTACCTGGCACTGCTGCCGTATTCGGACAGCCACGATAACTAAGTGACAGAATAAACAGGACCCGGGACCATGCGTGCACTGGCACAGTTTGTAATGCGCGGTCCTCTGCAGGCAGGCGGGGTTGCTGCAGTTACCACTGCGATACCCCTGTTGTTCTGGATTGGTGCAGCCGTAATCGGCCTGGTCATTCTCAGGCTGGGTATCAGCCAGGGGCTTAACATCGGTCTCTGGGCATTGCTTCCGGCACTCGGCTGGAGCTGGTTCGGGCAAGACCCGACAGCACTGGCGGTACTGCTTCAGGTAATGCTGATTGCATCGATACTGCGGACAACGCTCTCCTGGGAGAAAGCGCTCCTGGCGGGCAGTTTCCTGGGTATTGTGACAGGCATGATGCTGCCTCTGGTGTACCCGGATCTGCTTAATGATCTGGTGCAGACGGGGGTGAGGTTTTACGAAGAATACAACGCCGACGTGGCCAGAAGTCTTGGCGACAACCTGGAAACAGTTATTCGGCAGACCATGAATGCGAGCATGGCAGGCACCTACCTGGTTACCGGTGTGGGCATGACCATGTTGGCAAGATCCTGGCAGGCAGGGTTGTATAACCCTGGCGGATTCCGGGCCGAGTTCCACTCGCTCCGGCTGTCACCGGCAATTGCAGTTATCTGTGTGATTACCATGGTGGCAGGGCCCGTTCTCGGGCTGAATTCCATGCTGCTGGGCTGGGCCGGAGGGTTGCCGCTGTTTCTGGCGGGGCTGGCCCTGGTTCATGGCGTTGTTGGTCGTAAAAACCTGAGTGGTCAGTGGCTGGTGATGTTCTATCTGGCGCTGGTGCTGCTCGGTCCCAGCCTGATGATTCTGTTGGTAGTTCTGGCTTTTGTGGATAGCTGGCTGGACATCCGGAGGCGAATAAAACCCTCCGGCCCGGCTGAATAAAGCACGAAGAGGTTAACGAGATGGAAGTTATTCTGCTCGAAAAAGTAGCAAACCTTGGTTCACTGGGTGACAAGGTCAAGGTAAAGGCCGGTTACGGTCGTAATTTTCTGCTGCCCTATGGCAAGGCTGTTCCGGCAACCGCCGACAACCTGAAGGCGTTCGAAGAGCGTCGTGCAGAGCTGGAAAAAGCCGCAGCGGAGAAGCTGGCTGAAGCCCAGGCTCGCGCTGAGAAGCTGGAAGGCGCCTCCGTCACCATCACCTCCAAGGCTGGTGAAGAAGGCAAGCTGTTCGGCTCTATTGGGGTGCGTGACATCGCTGATGCGATCACCGCCACCGGCACTGAAGTCGAGAAAAGTGAAGTTCGTCTGCCGGAAGGCCCGCTCCGCGTGGTTGGCGAGTACGAGATTGAGCTTCAGCTGCACTCCGACGTGACTGTTGTGATTAACCTGGCTGTTGTTGCAGAGTAAGCAGCCGAGTAAATTGCACGTCAAGCGGTAGCGCCGGGTTCGGACCCGGCGGCAGCCATACAAGCCCGGAATCCACTCAGGTGGATTCCGGGCTTGTTGCTTTGTGGTGTATGATTTGTCCTTGCCCTAGCTAGACGAAGAAGTTTCCATGGCCAACCCGAATTTCAAACCGGTAAACAGCGACCCCGAAACCAGTCGAATCAAAGTTCCTCCCCATTCCGTCGAGGCTGAACAGGCGGTTCTCGGCGGGCTGATGCTGGACAACCGCCGATTCGACGAGATCTCGGAAATGATTTCCGCGGTCGATTTTTATCGTCAGGATCACCGGCTCATCTTCGGCGCTGCTGAGCGCCTTGCAAGTGAGAGCGAACCGCTGGATGTGGTTACGCTGACAGAATTCCTTGAGCGAGCGGGTGATATTGAAGACGCCGGGGGGCTTTCCTACCTGGCGGAACTGGCAGAAAAAACCCCGGGCGCTGCCAATATCCGCGCCTATGCGGATATCGTACGGGAACGATCCATCCTGCGGCAGCTGGTTCAGGTGTCCGGTCAGATATCGGATTCGGCCTTCAACCCCCTGGGCCGCAACAGCAGCGAGATACTCGACGAAGCCGAGCGCAATGTCTTCCGGATTGCCGAATCCCGGGTAAAGGAAGGCACCGGTCCGCAGGCCATCAACCCGATTCTTACCAAAGCCCTTGGCCGTATCGAGGAGCTGTTTGAATCCGGTGAGACCACAACAGGCCTGACCACCGGGTTCAAGGACCTGGACGAGTGGACATCTGGTATGCAGCCGTCAGACCTGTTGATCGTGGCAGGGCGGCCCTCGATGGGTAAGACCACCTTTGCGATGAACATTGTCGAGAACGCGCTGATCAGTACCAGTACGCCGATTCTGGTGTTCAGTATGGAAATGCCAGCGGATGCGCTGGTCATGCGTATGCTGTCGTCCCTGGGCCGGATCGACCAGAGCCGCATCCGCAGCGGCAAGCTGGAAGAGGACGACTGGCCCAGGCTGACTTCGGCCGTCAGCCTGTTGAAAGACAAGCCCCTCTACATTGATGACACGCCGGGCCTGAGCCCCACCGAGATGCGCTCCCGCGCACGCCGTATCGCCCGAGAGAACAACGGCCAGCTCGGCCTGATCATGGTGGATTATCTGCAGTTGATGCGGGTGCCGGGTAACACCGAGGGCCGTACCGCCGAGATTTCCGAGATTTCCCGTTCCCTGAAAGGCATCGCCAAAGAGCTGAGTTGCCCCGTGGTGGCGCTGTCTCAGCTTAACCGGAGCCTGGAACAACGGCCCAACAAGCGCCCGGTGAACTCTGACCTGCGGGAATCCGGCGCTATCGAGCAGGACGCGGACGTGATCATGTTCGTTTACCGCGATGAGGTCTATAACGAAGATACCTCCGATAAAGGTATTGCCGAGATTATTATCGGTAAGCAGCGTAATGGTCCTATTGGTACCGTTCGCCTGGCCTTTATCGGTAAGTACACCAAATTCGAAGACCTTGCCCACGGCGATTACGGCGGGGATTATTGATGCCACGGAAGACCGTTGCCCGCATTGATACTGATGCTCTTCGCCACAACTATCGTCTTGCCTGCAGATTAGCCAGCCCCGCCAGGGCTATGGCGGTCATCAAGGCTGACGGTTACGGTCATGGCATCCGTGAAGTGGCCCGGGCGCTGGCGGACCAGGCGCCTAAATTTGCGGTTGCCTGTCTTGAAGAAGCCCTCGCCATCCGGGAGGCAGGCGTGGGGCATCCGGTGGTATTGCTGCAGGGTGTCCACAGTGCGGATGACCTGGCCACGTGCGCCCGTAAGGGGTTTGAAGTGGTGGTTCACAGCGACTACCAGCTGGACTGGCTGGAGCAGTCGACAGAAGTGCCAACACTCTGGCTCAAGGTAAACACCGGCATGAACCGGCTGGGCTTTGCGCCCGCTATGCTGCCGGACGTCATGACCCGGCTGGGAAACCATGCCAGGCAGCCGAAAGTCTTCGGTTTCGTCACCCATTTTGCCTGCGCAGATGACCCCTCCAGCAGCTTTACCGATGAGCAGACCCGTGTGTTTGTTGCGACAGTGGTTGACTGGCCCTCGCTGGCCAAAAGCGCTGGCAACTCAGCTGCGCACTTCCTGTCCTGCCAGCCTCTGTTTGACTGGAGCCGCCCCGGCATCATGCTCTACGGCGCTTCTCCCATGCTGGAAAAGACGGGGCGGGAACTGGGCCTTGAGCCGGTCATGACCCTGGAAGCTCAGTTAACAGCGGTACGAACCCTCAAGCCCGGCGAGTCGGTGGGTTACGGTTGCAGCTGGACAGCCGAGCAGGAAACCCGGATGGGGATCGTAGCCATCGGTTACGGCGATGGTTATCCGCGCCACGCCGGTACGGGTACACCCGCCTGGGTCGCTGGCAGCCGCATACGCCTGATTGGCCGGGTGTCCATGGACATGCTGGCGGTGGACCTGACAGGCGCACCCGGCGCAGCTGAGGGCGATACGGTAGAGCTTTGGGGGCAGCATGTGAGTGTGGACGAAGTGGCCCGGTGTGCAGGCACGATCGCCTACGAACTGCTCACTGGCATCACAGCCCGGGTACCCCGGCTGTACGACCACCCCGGTGACAACTCCGATTAGATCAGGAAGCGGCTTCGGGCTCGTGGATTATCTCCTCGATGAAATCGAGAATGGCGGCCAGGCTGCGGTCGTCCAGTTTTTTCAGCACCTTGTGGACTACCATTTTGCTGCCCTTAAGCATGCTGCTGATGCCCATTCTGGCCATGCCCATCAGCATGCTACTGGCATTCAGCCGGCGCAGAGGCTCCAGGAAGAAAAAGTCCAGGCCGTTATCGGTCATCTCGACGATCAATGCGAACAGCTTGTCGATGGCTTCCTTGTCGGCTTTGCCCCGTTCACGGAGCTCGTCGACGGTATAGAGGGCGCGGGTGCGCAGTTCATCCGGGATGGGGGCAACAATATGGCTTTGTTGTTTCAGCATGTGGGATCCTGTTGTTGTATGCTCGTAAGATCTGCTCGGTTCTCCGATAGGCATTCTATGGGTTGAGCCTCGTGTGCCATTGGCTTGAACGGTACCGGGCACCCGTCATATCAGTGATATCCCGGGTATTCGTTCCAACCGCTGGCGTGAACGATTACAGTGTAGATACAGATACTTGACCAAAACCGGAGGCAGTGAGCGCCCGTGCACGTTCTTGTTGTTCATGATTATGGCCCGTTGGGCCGGGTATTGCTGGAGCGGCTGAGAAAAACGTCGCTGCAGGTCAGCCCGTTGCTGATCAGTGAGCTGGAAACAGCGGATCTCACAGCGCTTGACGGCTGGATTCCCGATGATACGGACCTGATTTTGAACGCCTTATGGCTGACCAATCCGGAAGTTGCCGAACAGGATCCGGAAGCCGCCCACAAAGTCGCCTTCTCGCTGCCCGTGGCGTTGGCAGAGTATGCCCGTGACCGGAATATGGCACTGCTTCAGCTCTCATCCTGTTATGTGTTTGATGGCCGCAAACAAAGTGCCTACATTGCCTCTAACCCTGGCCAGCCCGGAAACGAACTGGGAAACTGGCAATGGGAGTGCGAACAGGCGGTGCGAACGCTTTTACCCCGGCATATCATTCTGCGGACAGGCTGGAGCCTGGGGCGATTTATCCGCAAGGTTCAGTCTGTGGCGGCGTGCTCCGACGTCATCAGGCTGCCCGGAAAGTGCCATGGCCAGCCGGTGACGGTGAGCGATCTTTCCCGGGTGATTGCTGCGATTGTCCAGCAGATCGACTGTGGGGCTGAAGTTTGGGGAACCTACCAGTATGCTGGTGCAGAGGATATTTCGCTCTATGAACTTGGACTGGCCATTACCGGGCTGAGTGGTATTCCCGGTGGCATCCGGGTGGTGGATGAAATGCCGGCCTGGGCTGCACTTGAGCCTGCCAATACCACCATGATCTGCACCAAGATCCGCAACACCTTTGGCGTTAAACAGTTACCCTGGCGATCCGGGCTGGCTGAAGAACTGGAGCTGCTTTCGCTGAACGGGGACAGGGAGTTGATTGACGAACCGGCCAGCTGATGCCGGCCGGTTCATGGTTCAGGCGGGTAGCGTGCTCACGTGTTCTGGCGGGAGAACTCCCGGGTAACTGTTTGCAATGCCTCGACATCCAGAAGCTCTACTTCCCGGCCACGGGCGCTGATAATGCCCTGGTTCTGGAAGCGGGTGAACACCCGGCTGACCGTTTCCACCGCCAGGCCCAGGAAATTGGCGATGTCGTTCCGGGCCATGGGCAGGCTGAAGTTAGTGCCGGACATGCGGCGACGCTGGAAGCGGCTGGACAAGGACAGCAGCAATGCGGCAATCCGCTCTTCTGCAGTATTCTTGCTCAGTAGCATGGCCAGTTGATGGCTCCCCTGGATTTCCTGGCTCATCAGGTGATACATGTGGTGCTGAAGATCGGGCAGCTTGCCGGTGAGCTCTTCCAGCTTGTCGATGGGGAACTCGCAGACACTGGTGCGCTCCAGTGCCCTGGCGGTGCAGGCATAGTTTTTACTGCCCATACTGTCCAGCCCCACCAGTTCGCCGGGCATAAAGAACCCCGTCACCTGCTCTTCGCCATTCTCACTGATAATCGATGTCTTGATTGCACCGCTCTTTACAGCAAAGCAAGAGCGGAAAGGCGTGCTCTGGTCAAAAATATGCTCACCACGATTGAAAATCCGGCCCTGCTGGACAATGTCTTCGAGCCGGTCAAGGTCATTTTCTTCAACTGCCAGGGGAAGGCAAAGGTTGCTGAGGCTGCACTGGTGGCAGGATGCCTTGAGCGGGGAAGCCTGGTGGAGCCTGATAGCTTGAGCCATGGGAGACGAACCATCCGTTATTGATGCATGTCAAAACCGTACTTTAGTACGAACGGTGGGCGTTGCCAATGACAAATGCCATTGACAAGCATAAGTATATAACCCATATACCGCCGCAGGATGACCCGGGGCGGCCGGATGTGGCAGCCTGCTTCCTACCGGGCCATCAGATTTTCTGGAACACCAGGGAAGCATTGGTGCCCCCGAACCCGAAGCTGTTGGACATCACGGTAGTGAGGTCCGCCTGCTTGCTATCAGGCCCCACAACCGGCATGCCGGCGATGGACTCGTCCAGGTTTGTCAGGTTCTTGGTGCCGGCGATAAACCCGTTCTGCAACATGATCAGGGAATAGATAGCTTCGTGCACGCCCGAGGCTCCCAGGGAATGGCCAGATAGCGACTTGGTGGACGAAATCTGCGGCACTTTGTCGCCAAACGCGTTTCTGACCGCTTTCATCTCCGCTACATCACCTACCGGCGTGCTGGTGCCGTGGGCGTTGATGTAATCCACCGGGGCCTCTACTGTAGACATCGCCTGCTGCATGCAACGCAGGGCGCCTTCTCCGGACGGCGCCACCATGTCGTGGCCGTCGGATGTGGCACCGTAACCCACCAGTTCGGCAATGATGTTTGCCCCGCGTTTGCGGGCGTGTTCCAGTTCTTCCACCACAACCATGCCACCGCCACCGGCGATCACGAAGCCGTCACGGCCACTGTCGAACGGCCTGGAGGCGGTGTCGGGTGCGTCGTTGTACTTGGTGGATAGGGCGCCCATGGCGTCGAAAAGCATGGTGAGGCTCCAGTCCTCTTCCTCCCCGCCACCGGCAAATACAATATCCTGCTTGCCGGACTGGATCTGTTCAGCGGCATGGCCGATACAATGGGCGCTGGTGGCACAGGCCGACGACATGGAATAGTTCACGCCCCGGATCTTGAACGCAGTTGCCAGGCAGGCCGACACCGTGCTGGTCATGATTCTGGGGACCATATAGGGGCCAATGCGCTTCACGCCTTTCTCGCGCATGATATCGACGGCTTCCACCTGGCTGGCGCTGGACGCACCTCCGGACCCTGCAATCAACCCGGTGCGATCGTTGGACACCATGTCATCCGTCAGCCCGGACGAGGCGATGGCCTGTTCCATGGCGAGGAAGCTGTACATGGCTGACTGGCCCATGAAGCGTCGGGTCTTGCGGTCGATGACCGAGGTGTCCACATCGATGGAACCGGCAATCTGGCTGCGGAAGCCCATGTCCCGATAGATCTCGTTGAACCGGATGCCAGACTTGCCTTCCCTGAGGCTTTCCAGCACCGCCTCGGTGGAGTTGCCCAGGCAGGAAACAATGCCCATGCCAGTGATTACAACCCGTCTCATACCTTCCTCCTTAACAAGGCCTGCTCCGATAACCGGGCAGATCCTTTTAATGTCTGACTATTACCCTCAGTCTAGGCGCTTTGGTGGCCGGGCGGTATTTGACCTTGGTAAGGGAGGGGGTGAAACCCTGCACGGGTTTCAGGATTTCTCGTTCTTTGCCTGTTGGCGCTCCGCTTCTTCCCGGGTTTCCTTCTCTACCATTTCAGGGGTTTCCAGAGAAATGCGCCCCAGCTTGCCGGATCGGAACTCGTTGAGCAGTATCTCAGACACCTTGTGCAGGTCGGGAACGCCTCCCCGGCCGAGGAATCGTCGCTTCAGCGCAATGCCGTCCATCAGGGCGAGGCCATCCTTTGGCCGCTCCTCAAACCCGTAGCGTGCCATCACCAGCTCCGGGTAGGCTTCCAGCAGATAATCCGCCTCGAACATCGCCACGTCCTCGAACTCGATGACTGCGCTGCGGATGGCGCCACTGATGGCCAGGCGGTAGCCACAGGCTTCCGGTGACAGTTTGGGCCAGAGGAAGCCGGGTGTGTCGTACAACAGCACATTGCCTGGCAGTTTGATGGTCTGCTGTGCCCGCGTCACAGCGGGTTCATTCCCGGTCTTGGCGGCCGGTCGGCCGGCGATGGTGTTGATCAGTGTGGACTTGCCGACATTGGGAATGCCCAGAATCATCACCCGCAGAGCCCGCTTCTGACGATCGTGGCCTGGCGTCATCTCACCCGCCAGGCGCAGGATGTCGAGTGCTTCCGCCCGCTGGTTGTGGGTCATGGTGATGGCGCGTACACCACGCTCCTTCTCCAACCAGGTCAGCCACCGGTCGGTGATAGCCGGGTCGGCAAGATCACGCTTGTTGAGCACCTTGATGACCGGCGTATCGCCCCGCAGGGCAGGGACCAGGGGGTTTTCACTGCTGAACGGCAGACGTGCGTCGACGACCTCAATGATGAGATCCATCTGGGGCATTATCTTTTTGATCTCCTTGCGGGCCTTGTGCATATGCCCTGGAAACCAGTTAATGGCCATGGTTGCTACTCCGGAAATGGCTGAACGGCGCCATTATGGACGGGAATGACTAAATTTTCACATTTCTCTCAACCCGCCTGTGGCGGGAGTTGTGGGTTTCGGGGGTGTGAAGTGTGTACAAAAAGAAGGGGGTTCGGGGTGAAATACGCGGTTGTTTTGTTTTAGGGTGTAGGGCTCGAAGACCTAAAGCGACTCAATAATCGATTAGTGGAGATATCTATGAAGCTCGTGAAACTGTTCGGAATTGCCCTGATTGCACTCGGGCTGTCTTCTCCGGCGATGGCCCAGCAATCTGGCGGGCAGCCGGACCAGGTTGATCAGCTGGCACAGATGGTGGGTCTGAGCGAAGACCAGCAAAAAGAAATCCGCGGCATCATTGAAGAGATGCAGGCTGAGATTCAGGAGCTTCAGGGCGAAGCCCAGCAACTGCAGCAGCAGATCCAGGCCCAGATCAAGCCTGATTACGACGAAGACGAGATTCGTGAGAACGCTGAAAAGCTTGGTGACGTAACGGGCGAGATGACAGCGATGTCTACCCTGATGCAAGCCAAGGTGGATGCGGTATTCACTGAAGAGCAGCGCGATGAGCTGAATAAGCGCATGCAGCAAATGCAGCAGCAGATGCAGCAGCAGCGCCAGATGCAGCAGCAACCGCAGGGTATGCAGTAAGCGCCGGTAGCT
>JAWWAM010000005.1:0-21375 GCA_033721715.1 Marinobacter sp. | reverse complement strand
AGGATCACCAAACAGGTCCCTCAACCGACGCAGGCCGTTGCTCATGGCCGGTTGTGTGATGCCCAGATGATTTGCCGCCTTGGTTACATTGCGCTCTCTGAGAAGCACATCGAGATAGACCAGCAAGTTCAGATCAACCCGCGAAATATCCATACGTCGGCACCTGTGTAATGGCCAGAACCGCCTGTCGCGGGCCAGTAACCCGATACTACGGCGGCCTTATTCACAAAAATAATAGTCTCAAGCGTAGCAATTCATTGAAATGATATAAAGTCAAAATCTTTCACATTTCAAAACGGAATCGTTTCAGGTTTTCTGCTAGTCTTTCGGATACTTGCTGGATTTCTCCGGTTTATTTGCGTCACCGGAGCCCCCAGTGGCCGTCCATTAGCCGGAGCTGTAGCAATAGAATGGATACCACAATGATTGTGCTGCTATTGGCAGCTATCGTTATCGTTTCGATCGTTATTATTGTGGCCAGCCAGATGCGGGAACGGGCCCGTATTGAGCGCGCCCGCAAGATTACCGCTCTTGAAGACAGTTACAATCGCGCCAACCGCTTGCTTGCCGAGATTCCCGGCCAGTACCTCACCACCGATCTCAAGCTTCTGCTGATCAGACGCATGGAAGAAACCTGCAAGGATCTCAAGGCGCTGAAATCCGACCAGCCCGTCGATGAATGGCTCAGGGCTGCCCAGCAGCTGAAAAAGAAGGTGATGGACAACGAAGACCGGCGCCCTCCCGTCAAGATCGATTCACCCGAAAAATCCGGCTATGTCAAAGAGCTGCTGCAGAATCTTTTCAAGATGATTGAAGGAATGCACAAAGCCGGCAAGATCGACAGCGCCACTGCCAAGAGTAACCTGAGGTTTGTGTTGTTCCTTGTGCACAAGACCCACGCCGACCTGCATGTCTTCCAGGCACGGGATTATGTGAAGCAGAACCAGATACGTAAGGCTATTCACGCCTATCATCTGGCCAGTACCGAAATGGGCAAATCCAGGGATAACCCGATGGCCATGAAAGCGGTCAAGAGTTTCCGCACCCGCATCAAGGAACTGGAAGCCATGAAAGGTGACGAGTCACCGGTCAGCACGGCCGAAGGGCAATCGCGTCTGGACCGCGAATGGGATACCTTCCTCCACGACGATGAATGGCGCAAAAAGGCCGATTACGACGATTAGCCGCGGGTTAGTGGCACCTCCACCCCATTCGAAACGCTGACAGACAGGGACTGTAGATACACTGTGACAACTCCATTCAAAAAACGGCTTTCCTATCGCCTGACCCGGGACACCGTTTTGATTGCAATGGTGCTGGGGCTGATACTCAATATTGTCCAGGTCACTCTCGATTATTTCAGCGCCCGGGATTCCATGGAACGGGAAATCCGCGCGCTGATCGAAATAAGCCACAGCCCAGCTTCCCAGATTGCCTATAACATCGACATCCGGCTGGCGGAGGAATTGCTGGACGGTCTGCTTCGCCACCCCGCCACCATTGACGCCCGCATTATCGACAGCAATGACCAGACCATGGCCGCAGCCAGCCAGAGCAGTCCGGATTCCCGCTACCGTTGGATCAGTAATCTGCTGTTCGGCGACAGCCGCACTTTCAGTCAGGAACTGGTGGTGGCGCAATTGAGTGACCTTTCCCTTGGCCACCTGACTGTCACTATAGATACCTACCATTACGGTCTGCAGTTCCTGCAAAGGGCTGGCTATACCCTGCTAAGCGGGCTACTGAAAAGCCTTGTGCTGACGGCGGCTCTGCTTGCCATTTTCTATTTCGTTCTGACCCGCCCCATGCTCAACGTGATTGGCGCGCTGAGCCGGGTCCGTGCGGAGTCCCCGGAAAAAGTCCGGTTGCCGGTGCCCGCCAATCACCGCGAGGATGAAATCGGCCAGATGGTAGGCATCATCAATTTGCACCTGGAAACCATGGACGCCAGTCTTGAGCAGTTGCGAAATGCAGAAAGCGCGATAAAGAATTACTCCACCCAACTGGAACAGGAGGTGGACGACCGCACTCGGGAAATCTCGGAAAAGAACGAAGCCCTCCAGCGAGGTAACCGCGCCCTGGTCAGAGCGAAGGAAGACGCAGTTCGCCGGGCCCGTGGCCGAGCCAATTTCCTCGCCAGCATGAGCCACGAAATCCGGACGCCACTTAATGGGGTTCTGGGCATGCTGGGCCTGGCACTGGAAGGCGACCTGGAGCCGGCTCAGCGTAACCGGCTGGAGATCGCACTCAACGCCGGGCAAAGCCTGCTCGGGTTGCTGAACGATATCCTCGACATTTCCAAGGTCGAAGCCGGGAAACTCAGCCTTGAGAATATTCCTTTCAGTGTCCGCAGCCTGATAGAGGAATGCGCGACACTGCATTCCCAGCAGGCCATACGAAAGAATATAGACGTGGTGACCGACATTGAATGCGATCTGCCTGAATCCTTTCTCGGTGACCCGACCCGCACCCGACAGGTTCTCAACAATCTGTTGAGTAATGCCATCAAGTTTACCGATCAGGGCAGCGTTCGTATTCGCGCCACCCGTTTTAACGGTAATCTGCGTATTGATGTGATTGATACCGGTATTGGTATGTCCAAGGAGGGACTGCACCGGATCTTTTCGCCGTTTTCCCAGGCGGATGCCGACACTACCCGGTTGTACGGCGGAACAGGCCTCGGTCTGACACTCTGCCGCCAGTTGGTCGAACGCATGCATGGCCAGATCCTGGTGGACTCTGAAGAGCGCCGGGGAACGCAGTTTACGGTGAACCTGCCTCTGCCGGTCCACGACCAGGCAGCATCGGGAATAACGCCTGCGGACATCCCTGCGGTTGTCAAAACGTCTGGTGTGGATATGGGTATACCCAACGATTACCCCCACCGCCTGCCTATCGAGAGCCAGCTCAGAGCCTGGAGCATTCCCGTCCGCGATGCGGCCCGCAATGGTGGTGGCATCCTCCTGGTTGCGGCCGACAAGGACAACGAGACAGGCAAGCAACTGGCAGCACAATGGTCAGGGGCCGGGATAATTCTGGTGGACAGGGACGGCTCAGCGGTGGCTTCCGGAAACCAGCAGATACTGACCATGCCCCTCAGGCGGGATCAGCTCTTCCGCACACTGTGCGCCGCGGCAGGGCTGAAGCCGGTAACGGCACATTCCGAAAAAGGTACGGAGGAAGCCTCAGGCTCTGGGAGGTCCCTGAACCTGTTGCTGGTGGAAGATAACCAGGTCAACCAGGTGGTTGCCAGCAGCATGCTGCGGAAACTGGGCCACAGGGTCACCCTGGCGGAAAATGGCAAGCGAGCGCTGGAAGCCCTGAAATCAGGAGGGTTCGATGTTGTGCTGATGGATTGCCAGATGCCGGTAATGGATGGCTACGAAGCCACCCGAAAGATTCGGGAAAACACGGAATGGCGCGATTTACCAGTTATTGCAGTCACTGCCAATGTCATGCAGGGGGACCGGGATGACTGCCTCGAATCCGGGATGAACGATTACATTACCAAGCCCTACAATCGAGCCGACCTGAAAGCGGTTATCGATCGCTGGACCCCTCCCGAGCCTCAAGAAGTCTGAGTACCGAACGCAGCTCCTCACGGAGTGCCAGGATGCGCTCCTCGTCGATCCCGGTGCCGCACAACAATCGCTCAGGAATAGCCCTTGCCTGCCGGCGCATGGCCATGCCCTTTTCCGTTGGAGCTACCGTAACCACCCGTTCGTCGGCCGTATTCCGCTGACGGGTTACCAGGTCCCGCTCAGCCAGCCGTTTCAGCAATGGTGTCAGGGTGCCGGAATCCAGACGCAACCGATTTCCCAGATCAGACACCCGCACTACTTTGCCTTCCGCGGCAGCTTCCCAAAGCACTAACATGACCAGGTACTGGGGGTAGGTCAGATTCAGCTCTGCCAACAGCGGGCGGTAGCGGGCGGTGACCGCCCGGTTGGCCGCATAGAGCGCGAAACACAGCTGGTTATCGAGAGCCAGAACGTCGTCTTCAGTGCTCATGACTTACAGCAACTTCTGAATGTCTGCGCGAATGGCAGAAGGCCGGGTTGTTGGCGGGTAACGCCCTACAACCCTCCCCTCACGATTGACCAGAAACTTGGTAAAGTTCCATTTCACCGCCTCTGAGCCCAGCAGGCCCTTGGCATTATGCTTGAGGTACTCGAACAGGGGGTGGGCGTTCGGACCGTTAACCTCAATCTTGGCAAACATGGGGAAATCCACGCCATAGTTCAGAGAGCAGAATTCACTGATGGCCTTGTCGTCTGCCGGGTCCTGGTTGCGAAACTGGTTGCAGGGAAAGCCCAGCACTTCAAGCCCTTTGTCCTTCAGATCCGCATAAAGAGATTGCAGCCCTTCAAACTGTGGGGTAAAACCGCACTTGCTGGCCGTGTTCACGATCAGCAGTACCTTGCCGCGGAATTCGTCAAGGGAGTGTTCTTCTCCACGAATATCGGTGGCGGTAAAGTCATAGACGCTCTGGCTGCTCATGATTGTGATGCTCCTTTGTGTTTCCCTCCATTATATTGTGCACAACCCGTTTTACAACCAGACAGGGCCCAATAAGACACCCAGTTCATGGAAACTATGAGCTTTGGGCGTTAAATCTCCGCTTCTGTGCCACAATTCATCATAATTGACCTGTTGCCGCCGGCCGTTGCTCCGCTAGAATACAGGCTTATATCTTTTACTGAGGAATTACCGGGCTTATGCAGAACTATCTCAAATCCGCCAAGCTGGATAACGTGTGTTACGAGATACGTGGCGTGGTTCTGCGCGAGGCCCGTCGTCTTGAGGAAGAGGGCCACCGGGTTCTCAAACTGAACATCGGCAACCCTGCGGCTTTCGAACTGGACGTTCCCGAGGAGATTCAGCAAGACGTTATCTACAATATGCACCTGGCCCAGGGCTACGTGGAATCCAAGGGGTTGTTCTCCGCCCGCAAGGCAGTTATGCACTACTGTCAGCAGCGGGGCATCGACAAGGTGGATATTGACGACATCTTCCTCGGCAATGGCGTCAGTGAGATGATCGTGATGTCCATGCAGGCCCTGCTCAACACCGGCGACGAAGTGCTGATTCCGGCACCGGATTACCCCTTGTGGACTGCCGCTGTAACCCTCTCCAGCGGCAAACCGGTGCACTACCGTTGCGATGAAGCGCAGGACTGGTTCCCTGACATTGATGATATCCGCAAGAAGATCACCCGGCGTACCCGCGCCATCGTTCTTATCAACCCTAACAACCCGACCGGGGCTGTCTATTCCCGCGAATTGCTGGAACAGGTCGTGGAACTGGCACGACAGCACAACCTGATCGTCTTGTCGGACGAAATCTACGACAAGATCCTCTACGACGGCACCGAGCATATCCCCACCGCCTCCCTGGCGGACGATGTGCTGTTTTTTACCTATAACGGGTTGTCCAAGAACTACCGCGCCGCCGGCTACCGCTCCGGCTGGATGATCATCAGCGGCGCCAAGCACCGGGCACGGGATCTTATTGAGGGCATCGAAATGCTCTCCAACATGCGCCTGTGCGCCAACGTCCCCGCCCAACTAGCCATCCAGACCGCGCTGGGAGGCTATCAGTCCATTGACGATCTGGTGGCTCCGGGCGGTCGCCTGTTCGAACAGCGGGAAACCGCCTGGAACCTGCTCAATGATATTCCGGGGGTCAGTTGCGTGAAACCGAAGGGTGCGCTCTACCTGTTCCCCAAGCTGGACCCGAAGCGCTTCCCCATCGTCAATGATGAAAAGCTGGTTCTGGATCTGCTACTGCAGGAACGCATCCTGCTGGTTCAGGGCTCTGCCTTCAATATTGATGACAAACAACACCTGCGCGTGGTTTTCCTGCCCCGGGAAGACACCCTGGAAGACGCCATGAAGCGCCTGGCACACTTCCTGTCTTCCTATCAGCTGTAACAGGGGGCCTTATGGCGGATATTCATATTGAAGAATTCTACAAGGACGCCGCAATCGCACTGGTACAGCTCTACAATGTCTTTCCCCGTCGGATAAACCTGTTCGTTGAGGACATTGCCGGCGCCGATGAGCCTGATGAATTCGGGCTCCACAGCAAGCGGCATATGGCCTGTTTTGGCACCTTGCTCTGGCTGGAAGAGGAAGGTCTGCTACGTTACGTCGACACTATCCGTCAGGAAGCCCTCGACCAGGCGGTACTCACCCAACAGGCGTTTGTACGCATGAGTTCGCCGGCCAGTGCGGATCTGAAGGAACAGGAAACAACCACCAGCGACGCCGAGCTTCCACCCGCCATTCGTGAAGACTTCTCTACCCACATCCACATGCTCCGCACCGCGCTCCGCAGTGGCAGTTCCGCGAAGATCAGCCGGGTAATGCAGGCAACGTTCTTCCGCGACAGCGCCGATCATTAAATTGGTGTAAGCCTGTTGAAGGCGGAAACACAGGCCACATATAGCTGTCAGATACAAACTGCCGCTTGTGGCTGATGATTCAACAAGGAAATCCGGATGCGTATTCTGCTGTTTCTTGCTACTAACCTGGCCGTCATTCTTGTTGCCAGCTTCACCCTGAAACTGTTGGGTGTTGACAGTTACCTGGCCCAGAACGGGATTCAATATGGCTCCCTGCTGGCTTTTGCCGCAGTTTTCGGTTTTGCCGGTGCGATCATATCGCTGCTGATTTCCAAGCCCGTGGCCAAATGGAGCACCAAGGCCAAGGTCATCGAATCACCCAGAACGCCGGCCGAGCGTTGGCTGGTAGATACAGTTCGGGTACTGGCCAAAAATGCCGGCATCGGTATGCCGGAAGTGGCGATCTTCCCCGCATCTCAGTCCAACGCCTTTGCCACGGGCTGGAACAAGAACAACTCTCTGGTTGCTGTCAGTGAGGGACTGCTTCACCGCTTCAACAAGGATGAGATCCGCGCGGTGCTGGGCCATGAGATCGGCCACGTAGCCAACGGGGACATGGTCACACTTGCCCTGATCCAGGGCGTGGTAAACACCTTCGTGATTTTCGCATCCCGGGTGATCGGCTCATTTGTGGACCGCGTCGTGTTCAAGAACGAGAGTGGCCACGGCATTGGCTTTTTCGTGGTGAGTATTGCTGCGGAGATCGTACTGGGCATCCTCGCCAGCACCATTGTGTTCTGGTTCTCCCGACGCCGGGAGTTTCGGGCCGATATTGCCGGCGCGCAGCTGGCAGGCCGTGATGCGATGATCAGCGCCCTGGCCCGACTCAAGCAGGAAAGTGAGGTACCAGACCAGATGCCGGACAGTCTGCAGGCATTCGGCATCAACCGCGGAGCAAGAGCGGGGATCAGTGCGCTGTTTATGACGCATCCACCGCTAGAACGTCGGATAGCGGCCCTCCAGACAGCACAGCTATAACCGAGCGAGTCGTTAGAGCTTCAGCTTGAAGCCCAGGGCACGAAACGTGTCCTGCATGGACTTGCTGGTGCCCTTGAGCTGGATTTTGACGCTCGAAAACTCCCGCCGCACTGGATAATCGCGGCGCAGCCGGTCAAAGGCCGGCCCACGCTCCTCGGCTGGAAGAGCCATTGCCAGGCGCAAACGTGCATCGTCCCGACGGGGATCATAACACGCGCGAATGGCAATATTTGCCGAGTCCATTTCCTGCGCCGCGCTGGTGAAAGACAGCTTCGCCAACGCAGGCTCCGGCAAAAACTGACCCGCCTTCTTGCGGGCAGGAAGCCCCATATAACGGCTCAGCGCCAGATACACCATTTCACTACCCTGCACTTTACCTTCAAGGCTGTAACCGGCGATATGTGGCGTTGCAAGCCAGACCTTTTCCAACAGCTCAGCGTGTATGCGGGGCTCCTGCTCCCAGACGTCGAGCACGACGGCAGGCGCATTGGGTGCATCCAGGCGCGCCAGCAAGGCCGAGGTATCGATGACCTCACCTCGGCTGGTATTAATCAACAGTTGGTGTTCCTTCAGCGCGGCCAATCGTTCCTGTCCGAACAGATGTAAGGTAGCGTGGTCGCCTTCCCTGACAAGAGGGGTGTGCAGGGTAATCACGTCGCAGGCCATGGCCTCTTCAAGGCTGACAAAATCCTGCCTGTCGTCACCTTCCCGTTCAGCACGCGGCGGGTCACAACACAAGACATCAAAACCGAGACGCTCCAGCTTGTGGGCCAGCTCACCACCCACATTGCCAGCACCCACAATGCCGACGCTGAGCTTTGACCAGTCAGCCACGCCCCGGCGCTCCGCATGCAAGGAGATCACCGACATCACATACTCAACCACGCTGTTGGCGTTGCAACCTGGCGCAGCCGAGAAGGCGATGCCGTTGGACGCCAGCCACTGCTGATCCACGTGGTCTGTACCAATGGTACAGGTGCCGACAAAGCGCACGCGACTGCCTTCAAGTAATGCCTGGTTGACCCGGGTAACCGAGCGGACCAGCAGGATATCCGCATTCTGAACGTCTGAAGCCGATAGCGTGCGGCCAGATACCCGGTGTATCTCGCCGATGTCGCCGAAAAAAGAATCCAGTAAAGGTATGTTCTCGTCCGCTACTATCCGCATGATCCTGCTTCCCGACCCGTTAGTTCCTGCGTTGGCGCTGGCTGCCACTACGACCACCCTGGCTGCGGTTGCCCTGGGGACGCCGGCCACCGCGCTTGCGGGTGATCGGCGGTTTGGCGAGTGCAGTCATCAGCTCTTCGTCAGGAACGGCTGTGGTGAGCTTCTGGCTGATATAGGATTCGATAGCCGGCAATGAAAACGAGTCGTCCTCGCTGGCGAAGCTGACGGAGACACCATGCTTGCCTGCACGGCCGGTACGCCCGATGCGGTGAACGTAGTCCTCGGCATTATCGGGCAGATTATAGTTGAAAACATGGGTCACGCCGTCAACGTGGATACCACGCCCGGCCACATCGGTGGCGACCAGCACCTGAATGCTGCCCTCCTTGAACTGCTCCAGCGTCTTGAGCCGCTTGTTCTGGGCGATTTCGCCAGACATCAGCGCCACTTTAACGCCCTGGTTCCGCAAGTCCTCATCAAGATCACGACACTGGTCCCGCCGGTTGGCAAACACGAGCGCTTTCTCAACTTCCGGGCGTCGGAGGTAATTCACCAGCACCGGCAATTTCTCGTCCTCGCCTACCAGATAAACCGTCTGCTTCACCCGCTCGGCGGTTTTCTGTTCCGGCTCGATTTCCACGAACTCAGCATTGCGGGTCCACATGGAAGCCAGGTTGAGAACGTCCTGGTTGAAGGTGGCGCTGAACAGCAGTGTCTGGCGCTCTTCTTTCGGGGTACATTTGCGGATGATGCGTTTAACATCCGGGATGAACCCCATATCCAGCATTCGGTCAGCTTCATCCAGGATCAGGATATCCAACTGGTCAAGAAACACATCCTGGGACCCCAGGAAATCAATGAGGCGCCCCGGCGTTGCCACCAGGATATCAACAATTTCATTCTGCAGCTGGTCACGCTGTTTGTCATAGTTCATCCCACCCACGACGGTGACCACATTATGGCCGGTGTAGCCGCACAACTGCTCGGCGTCCTTGGCAATCTGCATCGCCAGTTCCCGGGTAGGTGCCAGGGCAAGAACTCTGGGCTCCGACGCGAATCGGTCCTTTTCGGGAATAGGCGTTTCCAGCATGCTCTGAATGGCGGTGATCAGAAAGGCCGCGGTCTTTCCGGTCCCGGTCTGCGCCTGGCCGATAAGATCCTGGCAGGCCAATGTAAAGGGTAGTGTTTCGGCCTGGATAGGCGTGCAATGCTCAAAACCGATATCGGTGATGGCGTCGAGTACTCGCTGGTCCAGGTTAAGATCCTTGAAACGTGTCTTGCCGGCTTCGGGTGCGTCAGATGTCATATTGCTTCAATTTACCTCGGTCTCTGTAGCGGAACATTCGGGCATCAGGCGCCTGGTCTCTTCCTTCCAGACTTCATTAAAGTCAGCCTCGGTTCCATAAAATGTTCTGAGCGTCTGAAAGAACATGCCAGCGCGGGCCGGCAAGCCATATTCCAGATAATCGTTGGCCTGCAACGTCACATTCCGGCGAAAAGCATCTTCGTCCCATGCGCCGTTGCCTGACAGGTTGTCAACGCTGATGTGAAATCGAGCGCCTGCGGCAACAGAAAACAACCATTCAAGGGCCTGGGGTTTTATTTCCGCCTTTTCGAAGGCCTGCTGCTGCTCCAGGCTGCGGCCATCCGGGCAATACCAGTATCCGAAGTCCCGGAGCGTGCGCCGGTGTTCTCCGGCAATACACCAGTGACTGATTTCATGCAGGGCACTGGAAAAGTAGCCGTGCGCAAAAATAACCTGTGCGACGCTGTCAGGCCTCGTCGCCGGCAAATATTCAGGTTCATCGCCGCCCCTGACCAGAACAGTCCGGTATTTTTCCCGGAACAGGTCATTAAACAGCATGATAAGATCATCTGGATCATGTCTCATGGGACCGGTATTGTGCGACTTTAGACGATTCAATACCAGAGGGAACTTTTGCCTGGCAACTGTGTCCATTGCAACCTGAAGCGGCGCTGTCTCAACCTCTCAGGATTCAGCGCTGGTCAACACCTGATCCACCAACGGTACGTTATCGACTATGACCGGCAGCAGCACAACCTTATGCAGTAATACCCGTCCACGGGTTTTAAGCCGTTTAATCCTGTTTCTGGCATTGTCCTTTCTCTCAACGTTAACCGCCGGTGCCGGCAACTCACTGTTTGGCAATGGCAATGACTTCCTGCCGGTTGATGAGGCCCTGCCCTTCAGCTTTACCGCAGAAAACGGTGCAGTGGTGCTATCGTGGAACATTGCGCCGGATCACTACCTTTATGAAGGACGCATCAGTGTCAGCAGCGAGACCGAGGGTGTTGAGCTGGGTGAACCTGAGTTTTCCTATACCGGTACCGACACGGAGGATGAGTTCTTTGGCAAAGTCACAGTATTCTATGAGCCGGTCGAAGCCCGGGTCCCGGTAAAGCTTCCCGAGGGCATCCGCGAGGCTGAGCTGCAGGTAACCTACCAGGGCTGTGCCAGCGCCGGGCTCTGCTATCCACCCCAGACTCGGGACGTGCTCTATTACGCCAGCGCAGGAGACGATTCACCACCGACAACAACCAGCGGTGCGGGAGGGGCGACCTCTTCGGACAGTAATCTACCGGCCGCCACAGACACTTCTACTGCAACAGGCCTGGCTGGTTTCCTTGCAAATCAATCCATGCTGGTCATTGGCGGCGTGTTTCTGCTGCTGGGCCTGGGCCTGACATTCACACCCTGTGTCCTGCCAATGGTACCGATCATCTCGTCCCTGGTGTCCTCCCGCAACACCAGCACAACAGCCCATGCCCTGCTGCTTTCCACCAGCTATGTACTCGGCATGGCCCTCACCTATGCAGCGGCCGGGGTGATTACAGGTTTGCTCGGGGCAAGCTTCAATCTGCAGGCCCACCTGCAATCCCCGTGGGTTCTCGGGGTTTTCGCAGCCCTGTTCGTGATATTTGCGCTCTCCATGTTCAACCTGTTCGAGATTCAGCTGCCACGGTTTATTCGCGAGCCTCTCGATAACGCCAGCCATCGCCTCACTGGGACCCGTGTAGCCAGCATTTTCGGTATTGGCGCCCTGTCAGCCCTGATTGTTTCTCCCTGCGTTTCCGCGCCACTGGCTGGTAGCCTGTTATACATCAGTACCACCCAGGATGCGGTGATAGGTGGTGTTGCCCTCTTTGCTCTCGGGCTGGGCATGGGCCTTCCCCTGATACTGGTAGCGGTCGGCGGGCGCAAGCTGCTGCCCACAACCGGCCACTGGATGAACGTCGTCAAGGCCTTCTACGGTGTCATGCTGCTGGCTGTGGCCATCTGGCTGGTAGAACGGATGGTGCCAGGGTGGGTAGCCCTGACATTGTGGGGACTGCTTATGGCCATTACTGGTGTTCAGCTGGGCGCCTTTGACGCTGCGAAGGCCGGCTGGGAACGCACACGCAAGGGCATGGGGCTGGTCCTGTTTGCCTATGGCATAGCGCTACTTGCCGGCGCTGTCTCCGGCGCCAGTGATCCCCTCAGGCCACTCGCTGCTTTCACAGCCTCCAATCAGTCTTTGGCGGGAAGTTCCTCTTCCGCCGCTGCAGCGACTCATACGGAGTTTCTCCGGCTCGATTCACCGGCTGATATTCGTGACGAACTGAAACAGGCCAGCCAGGCAGGCACACCAGTGATGCTCGATTTTTACGCCGACTGGTGCATCTCCTGCAAAGTCATGGAACGCAACGTGTTCAGTGACGGAACTGTTATTCAGGCGCTGGCGCCCTACAAACTCCTGCAACTGGACATGACGGATAACACTCCGGAACAACAGGCCCTGCTGGACGAGCTCGGCCTGTTCGGCCCGCCGGCTATCCTGTTTTTCGATAACACTGGTACAGAAATGGAGACGGCCCGCGTGCTGGGAGAGATGGACCGTGACCAGTTCCTCGGCCACCTTGGTTCACTGGACGGAAGCGGACGGGGCTGATCACTCCCCGCGCCGGATAAAGAACACGAACTCTTTCTCATCGTCACTGCTATAAACCAGTTCATGGTTGAGAAACTGGCAAAAACGCGGAATATCCCGGGTTGTGGAAGGGTCTGTTGCCACCACTTTCAACACCGCTCCCGGGCTGATCTCCACAATCCGGTTGTGTAACATCATGACCGGCTCGGGACAAAACAGCCCCCGGGCATCCAGTTCTGCATCGTAGTCTGGGTGTCCCAATGTCTGTCCTCCTGAAATTCCACCTGAAATTTGAAAAATACGTGCTAAATTATTGTTTATAGCCGTCAAAATAATACGAGGTAAACAATGATCCGGGTGCTGATTGAACGCCATATTGCCGAATCACTAGAAACCGCTTATGAGGAGAGATCCCGCAAGGTTCTCCAGAACGCCGTATGTGCGCCGGGCTTTGTGTCCGGCGAAACACTGGTTGATTCCCACGATGCCAATCATCGGTTTACTCTGGCCAACTGGCGTTCCGAAGCAGACTGGCAACGCTGGCATATGTCTGAGGAACGCCGGGAGCTGATGGCAGAACTGATCCCCATGATGGACCGGGAAGAAATCATTACTGTGCTTCACCACAGCGACTGAGGACTGGCATCGGGAACCTGACAGTCAGTCCAGGCGCTCCACGAAGCAGGTAATCTCCTCACGGTCATGATAGAGGTGGCGGGCCCTGATACGGAAATTCATTTCGGTCCGGCCCAGCCCCTGCTCCAGAATATCTCGGCAAATCAACCACTCGTCGTACCGTTTTTTCATCGGAAGCTTGAGGTTGAATACCGTGTAACGACAGAGCTTCTGATTCAGCCAGTCCACGGCCATTGCCGCGGTACGGCGCGGGTGATCCACAATATCGCAGACCATCCAGTCCACCCCTCGCCTGGGCCGCCACTGATAGCCATCGGCCTCAATATGCTCAACATGGCCTGACGCCATGAGTTCGCTGTTCATCGGCCCATTATCAACGGCGGTGACCATCATACCCTGCCTGACCAGTTGCCATGTCCATCCCCCCGGAGCGGCCCCCAGATCCACCGCCTGCTTTCCGCCACCCAGGTAGTCCAGCTCTGCGCCCGGAGGCAAAAACACTTTCCAGGCTTCTTCCAGCTTGAGTGCCGAGCGACTGGGAGCGGCTGCCGGCAAGCGTAAGCGGGGAATCCCACTGACGAAACGGGCCCGGTTACTGGCCACGCTCACACCCGCAATAACCCTGTCAAAGCCGAGCAGCAGCAATTCCAGCCGAGCCGGCAATTGCGTCCGGGGGTCAGGCTGTAGTAACCCAGCGCCTCGCAGGCCTCTGGAGAGCGGCGATACCCATTTGCGGGCGAAGTTACCAATGTCCGGGTCACTGGTGTTTTCAGGCAAACGAATTTCCACCCTGGCGCAGGGCGGAAAGTCTATCTCCGTCTGGTTCAGAGCCTCGATAACAGCGCCCACGCGGTCTGCAGGCGGCAACGACACGTGTGCCAGAACCACGAACCAGTCCCTGACAAAGACCAACTCGTGGATAGAAATGCGGGCCAGCAGCGTGTCTGCAAGAGTCGGCCCCGGGAGATTGAATATAATAAACCCCGGGGAGGTACCGGGCTCAAAGTAGCCATAAACACCCCGGGCCGCTGCAGTATCGGTTAGCTCCCGCCCTGCCTCGGTTTCGAAGCCCGGGCGGCAGAAGGCAATCAGTTGTTCCATCCGTCACCTGAAACGGGGCCGCGTAAGGGACCCTTAAATTTGAAACTGTTTAACATCCACAAGGCTCGCAATTGGCTACACTGTTCAGCTTCCCGTTGGCAGGACTACCTTTAATGCTGCTGTACCTGCGTTATTTCATCCCGGTTGTTGCATTGCTGCTTGCCACAGGTGTGGCGATCGCAGCCCATCCGGCGCAAACGGAAAACTGCCCGACCCTGGATGCCAACGACCCGGTGCAGAGAGCATCGCTCATGGACCATGTATGCTACCTCAGCGCAACACCCGGGGAACCTGCGCACGCGGCCAGCACACCAGGCGAATTGTCCGTTGACGCCAACTGGAAAGCAGCCAATGGCCATGATCTGGTGTTCAGTCACACCAACGCGGTTTACTGGGTCCGCCTCAATGTGCGCAATTCCGGCGACACAAGGCAGCTCTGGTACCTCAAGCTCTCCTATCCGCTGCTGGACGAAATCACCTTCTGGCAGTCCGGCAGGGACGGAACCGAAGCCATTGCCACCGGCGACCAGTATCCGTTTATGTCGCGGGGCATAGATTACCGGTATTTCCTGCTTCCCGTCACGCTCGGTAGTAACGAAAACAAGACCATCACCCTCCGCATCCACAGCAGTGGTGCCCTGAACGTTCCCCTGTCGCTGGAAACCCCAGAAGCCACCATTGCCCAAAGCAACCATCTGACTCTGATTCACGGCCTGTTCTACGGCGCGCTGCTGGTATTCTCGGCGTTCAACCTCTTGCTTTTTTTCAGCTCTGGCACTGCATACTACTTTTACAACGCCTTCTATATGGCGTCACTTGGTCTTTTTCTCTTTGCCATGGGTGGATTTGCCAATCAGTATTTCTGGCCCGACAGCGCGGGCTTTGCGAATACGTCAATACCCATGCTGATGTCGGTCAGCTCCCTGGCCATGACCCTGTTTGGCCGTTCATTTCTGGAAGTCCAACCGGACTCCAGGGCAGACCGGATACTTAAAGGCCTGGCATTGGTCAGCCTGGCCCTGCTTGCCTTCGCCTTCATGCTCCCCTACAACAAATCCATTGTGTTGAGCACCACTGTAGCCCTGATCATTATCGGCACCCTGTTCGGGATCGGGCTTGTCCGTTGGCGTCAGGGGTATTTGCCCGCCAAGTGGTACGTCATGGCCTGGTCCGGAATGCTGGCGGGTGCCCTCATATACTCACTCGCAGCGTTCGGATACCTCGCTGATTTTCTGGCACGGGAGATCTTCATGCAGGTGGCGGTGGGCGCCCAGGTCATGCTGCTCAATTACGCCATGGTTCAACGCTGGCGGCTGCTGAACCAGAAATTGCTGGACGTGGAGCACAATGCCCGCACCAACCTGGAGCTCAAGGTGCACGAACGTACCGCCCAACTGCGCAACACCATGGGAGAACTGGAGAGAGCCAACCGACAGCTGGCCACGCTCAGCCTTAATGATGCGCTGACCGGGCTGCACAACCGGCGCCATCTGGATAACCTGTTACCTGAATTGTGCGCTGAGTCCCGGCGCAGCGGCCAGCCGCTGACCATTGCGCTGCTCGACGCGGATCATTTCAAGTCGGTGAACGATGACTGGGGGCACGACTTCGGTGACCAGTGCCTGCAACATATCGCCGACATGCTCCGGCGCCACGTCAAGCGGCCAAGGGACGTGGCGATCCGTTTTGGAGGCGAGGAGTTTGCCCTACTCTTGCCCGGAACAGGGGCCGACGGGGCGCGCAAGCTCTGTGAACAGATTCTGGAAGACCTGGCCGGCACCCCCATCGCAACCAGCAACGGGGAGCCTGTGGTCCTGACCATGAGCGCCGGCACCGCCACCCTCGTGGCAGGAGAGGACGAGAGAGAGCTTTTCCGACGGGCGGATGACGCTCTCTACAGGGCCAAAGCTGCTGGCAGAAACCGGGCGGAACAATCGGAACCGGAACCTTCCTGACCTACTTCTCCCGGCGCATGAAACCGGCAGCCATGCTGGCCGCCTGCCTGATCAACTCCTCATGGGTCTCCGGTTGCCGGGCCAGCGGGCGGTAATCATGATCCCCGCCCTCCAGCCATGAGAGGCGGACATTCGTCTCCGAGTCCACGCCCTGCGACTCTACTTCAGTTTTTCGGCCAAAAGGGTCACGGGTGCCCTGAATAATCTGAAGCGAACGCTGAAGATCCTGGAAATGAGAGGTCCGCCAGCGCTCTGGCCTGCCTGGAGGGTGAAACGGGTACCCGAAACAGACCGCGCCGCGAACGTGTGAAGGCAGATCCGCTTCCGCAATGATATGACTGGCCATCCTTCCGCCCATGGATTTGCCGCCAATAAAGAGGGGGCTTCCATCACCAGGCTCCGCCAGCGCAGTGGCTATGGCCTCGCGAAAGCAGCTCAACAATACAGGCTGCCGGTCAGGCGGTCTTTTGCGGCCATCCTGCCGGCGTTTTTCCATGTAAGGGAACTCGAACCGCAACGTGGCCACCCCCTCTTCCGCAAGCCTCGAAACCAGCATGTCCATAAAGGCAGAGTCCGCTGGGGCTCCAGCCCCGTGGGCCAGCAATAACCGGGCCGATGAAGGCCCTCCTCGGGCATCACACCTATAAAATGTTACTGAATTCACCACACCTCCGGAAATGGCCTCGTAGTGGTCGCCAGGACGTGAGTGCACATGGCCGGTTACGCACCGCTCACGTGCATTCACAAATACTCTAATATATTCGCCATGTTACTGATTTAGACGAATTTGACAGAGCTGGCGAGTTGATCTGAGTCATTGCAAACCGATAATGCTTTCTCCATACTTGCGCCCGCATCTTTCCCACTCTGAACCCATTGGTAAGGCTATGAGCACAGTAAATCCAAACCTGACATACAACTACAAGGTGGTAAGGCAGTTTGCCATCATGACAGTGGTATGGGGGATTGTAGGTATGGCCCTGGGCGTGCTGATTGCAGCACAACTGGTCTGGCCCGCCCTCAACCTCGACCTGCCCTGGACACATTTCGGCCGTTTGCGGCCGTTGCATACCAACGCCGTTATTTTCGGCTTTGGCGGAAGCGCACTGTTCGCTACAGCCTACTATGTGGTGCAGCGCACCTGTCAGGCCCGCCTGTTTTCAGGCCCACTGGCTGCGTTTACCTTCTGGGGCTGGCAGGCCATTATCGTGGCAGCAGCCATTACCCTGCCAATGGGTTTGACCACTTCCAAGGAATATGCCGAGCTTGAATGGCCGATCGACATTGCAATCACCCTGGTATGGGTGGCATATGCGGTGGTGTTTTTCGGCACTGTCATGAAGCGCAGCACGCCGCACATCTATGTGGCGAACTGGTTCTACGGCGCGTTCATCATTACCGTTGCCGTACTTCACATCGGTAATAGCATGGCGCTGCCGGCCACTGCCTTCAAGTCATACTCCGCCTATGCCGGTGTCACTGACGCAATGATGCAGTGGTGGTACGGTCACAACGCCGTTGGTTTCTTCCTGACGGCCGGCTTCCTCGGCATGATGTACTATTTTGTGCCCAAACAGGCCAACCGTCCTGTTTACTCGTATCGCCTGTCGATCGTCCACTTCTGGGCACTGATCGCCACCTACGTCTGGGCTGGCGGCCATCACTTGCACTACTCTGCACTGCCGGACTGGGCCCAGACCGCGGGCATGGTCATGTCCCTGATCCTGCTGGCGCCTTCCTGGGGTGGCATGATCAACGGCATGATGACCCTGTCAGGCGCCTGGCACAAACTGCGCACCGATCCTATCCTGCGGTTCCTGGTGGTATCCCTGTCGTTTTACGGTATGTCGACGTTTGAAGGCCCGATGATGTCCATCAAGACCGTAAACGCGCTGTCACACAATACCGACTGGACCATCGGCCATGTTCACTCCGGCGCGCTGGGCTGGGTTGCCATGATCAGCATCGGTGCTGTTTATCACCTGATTCCCAAGCTGTGGGGCCTTCAGGCCATGTACAGCACAGCCATGATCAACGTGCACTTCTGGCTGGCAACAGTCGGTACCGTGCTCTATATCGTGGCCATGTGGGTGAACGGCATCATGCAGGGCCTGATGTGGAGAGCTGTCAACGAAGACGGCACGCTGACCTACAGCTTTGTTGAGGCACTTGAAGCGTCCTACCCGGGCTACTTTGTGCGGTTCCTCGGCGGTGTGATTTTCCTGGCCGGTATGCTGGTAATGGCATACAACGTTTACATGACCGTGCGTCAGAAACAGGCCGTTGCTCAGGACAATACAGCAGCGCAAGCGGCGTAACGGGAGACATTACTGATGAAACACGAAATTGTCGAAAAGAACATCGGGATAATGATCGTACTGATCATTCTTACCATCAGTGGCGGCTTTCTTGCCGAGGTGGTTCCGCTGTTCTTTATCAAGGAAACCAACGAGCCGGTAGAAGGTCTGGAGCCGTTGTCGGCCCTGGAACTGGAAGGCCGGGATATTTACATCCGTGAAGGCTGCCATGTCTGCCATACCCAGCAAATCCGGCCTTTCCGCGCCGAAACCGAGCGCTACGGCCACTACTCCGTTGCGGGCGAGTTTGTTTATGACCGCCCGTTCCTGTGGGGCTCCAAGCGCACCGGGCCTGACCTTGCCCGTGTTGGCGGCCGCTACTCAGACGCCTGGCAGCGCCAGCACCTGTACGACCCACGCAGCGTGGTACCGGAGTCGAACATGCCGGCTTTCCCCTGGCTGTTTGAAGACCGCATCGACCATACCGACATCGCTGCCAAGCTGAGAACACTCCAGACGCTCGGTGTGCCATACACTGACGAGCAGATTGCAGGGGCCGCCGATGAAGTTAAGGGCAAATTCGAAATCGAAGCTCTGGTCGCGTACCTGCAACAGCTTGGTACGGTGATCTCAGAGAAACGGTGATTCCCATGGACGTAAACGACTTACGCGGTATTCACACACTGGTCTTGATGGCCATGTTTATCGGCATCATCTGGTGGGCTTTCAGCAAGCATCGCAAGAAAGCCAACGAAGAGGCAGCCAACCTGCCCTTTGAAGATGACGAAGTGGAAAAGCGTACTCTAGACGAACAGGACAAGACGGAGAAAAAGCAATGAGTACCTTCTGGAGCATCTGGATCAGCGCGATCGTGCTCGGTACTGTGTTTGGATGCTGGTGGCTGCTCTATGCCACCCGCAAGGGCCAGACAACCGATACTGAAACCGACAGAACCGTGGGCCATTCCTTTGATGGCATTGAAGAGTATGACAACCCGCTGCCAAAGTGGTGGTTCTACCTGTTTCTGGCTACCTGTATTTTTGCACTTGGCTATCTTGCGCTCTATCCCGGCCTGGGTAACTTCAAGGGCCTGCTGGGGTGGACCTCCACCAATCAGTGGGAAGCAGAGGTTCAGGAGGCTGAAGCGACATACGGTGAACTCTACGCCAGGTTTGGTGATACGCCGGTTGAACAGCTTGCAGAGAACGACGACGCCATGAAAATGGGCCAGCGACTGTTCGCCAACAACTGCTCTGTCTGCCATGGCTCTGCCGGTCGCGGTTCTCTCGGTTTTCCGAATCTGACCGACGACGACTGGCTGTACGGGGGCGACCCTGATTCAATCCTGACCACACTGCATCAGGGTCGTAATGGCAACATGCCTGCCAAGGGCACTATGCCGAACATGACCAATGAACAGGTCGATCAGGTGGTCAACTTCGTCCTGAGTTACAGTGGCCGCGAGAAGAACGCCGAAGCCGCTGAAAAGGGTAAAGAAGTCTATGCCCAGGCGTGCGTGGCCTGTCATGGTCCCGAGGGCAAAGGCAACCAGGCTCTTGGTGCGCCAGACCTGACGGACAACACCTGGCTCTACGGTTCTACCTATGACTGGATCAGGGAAACCGTTGTCAACGGCCGTCAGAACCAGATGCCCGCCCAGGGCGACCGGCTCTCTGATGATCAGATCCAGATTCTGGCTGCATACGTTTACAGCCTGTCCAACTGAGTGTCCGGCCGGGGCTTGCCCCGGCCCGGTCTGCTCAACCCTGTGTCTGCCCACCGCGGGCACAGGCTTGAGAAGATCCTCTGCCCCACAGCCCTCTGTGATACGGGCGCCACATCATCGGGAGGTTAACGATGAGCAGTGAGATTCCGGTCAAACAGGTTGACCCATCCTCTGACGCCTCCGATAACAAAAACAAAAACGCCGGAACTGTCGAGCTTTACGCCAGCCGCAAGAAGATCTATGTGAAAGAGGTCAAGGGCTTCTTTCAGCGTATCCGCAACGTTAGCCTGACGGCCCTGATGGGGATGTACTTTCTGTTTGTCTGGATCACCGTGGATGGCCAACCGCTGATTCACTTTGACCTGCCGGCGCGGGAGTTCCACCTCTACGGGGCCACTTTCTACCCACAGGATTTCATCCTGCTGTCCGGCATGCTGATCATCTGTGCCTTCGGCCTGTTCTTTATTACCACGCTGTTTGGCCGGGTCTGGTGTGGTTATACCTGCCCGCAAACCGTCTGGACCTTTATCTTTATGTGGGTGGAAGAGCGCATTGAGGGCAGTCGCAACAAGCGCATGAAACTGGACAAGGCGCCCCGCTCGGCGGAGAAAATTGCCAAGAAATCCGCCAAGCACTCGGCCTGGCTGCTTATCGCACTGGCAACGGGCATTACATTTGTAGGGTACTTCTACCCTATCCGGGAACTGATCACCGACCTGTTCACCCTTCAGGCTAATGGCTGGGCCTACTTCTGGGTGGCCTTCTTTACCGTGGCCACCTACCTGAACGCCGGCTGGATGCGTGAGCAGGTGTGCCTGTACATGTGCCCATATGCCCGCTTCCAGTCCGTGATGTTCGACCCGAATACTCGCGTGGTGTCCTATGATCCTAACCGGGGCGAGCCGAGGGGGAGCCGCAAGAAAGGCGTGGACCCCGCGGAACTGGGCCTGGGCGACTGTATCGACTGTGGCCAGTGTGTCCAGGTATGCCCGACCGGCATCGATATTCGCGATGGCCTGCAGTATGAATGTATTGGCTGTGCCCTGTGCATTGATGCCTGTGACGAGGTCATGGACAAGATGAACTATCCACGGGGCCTTATTCGCTACACCACGGAAAACGAGCTGGAAGGCAAAACCTCCAAGCTCCTGCGGCCGCGAACCTTCGGTTACGGGCTGGT
>JAWWAM010000004.1:0-21487 GCA_033721715.1 Marinobacter sp. | reverse complement strand
GATGTCCGGTGTGTTGTTGCTGATCATGGCATTCATGCGCCTGGGGCGCTTCATTGAATACATTCCCGAAGCAGTCACTCTCGGGTTTACCGGCGGCATTGCCGTGGTGATCGCTACCCTGCAGGTGAAGGACTTCTTCGGGCTGGGTATCGAGCAGATGCCCGAGCATTACTGGGACAAACTGGCGGCGGTTGGTCAGGCTTTGCCCGGGCTGGATGTCATGACCATGCTGGTGGCGCTGGCCACGCTGGCGGTAATGCTGCTATGGCCGCGTTTTAAAACACCGGTGCCGCCACATCTGCCGGCAGTGATCATTGGCAGTCTCCTGGCGATGGTGTTGAATTCCAATGGTGCGGCAATAGACACCATTGGATCACGGTTCAGTTACCTGCTGGCGGATGGGTCCATCGGGGCAGGCATTCCTCCTTTCCTCCCGGAGTTTGCCTGGCCCTGGAACCAGCCGGACGCCAGTGGTGAGCCCTTGGGCATCAGCTGGACTATGGTCCGGGACCTGTTGCCGGCGGCTTTTGCCATTGCCATGCTGGGGGCTATTGAATCGCTGCTGTGTGCCGTGGTTCTGGACGGTATGACCGGCAAGCGGCACAGTGCCAACAGTGAATTGCTGGGGCAGGGCATCGGTAACGTGATCACTCCGTTTTTTGGGGGTATTACGGCCACCGCCGCCATTGCCCGCTCGGCGGCCAACTATCGTGCGGGCGCCGAATCGCCGGTTTCGGGCATGGTGCACGCGCTGGTTGTCCTGCTGGCCCTGGTGTCGCTGGCGCCACTGCTGGCCTATCTGCCGATGGCGGCCATGGCAGCATTGCTGGTGATGGTGGCATGGAATATGAGCGAAGCCCCGAAGTCACTCCACCTGCTGAAGACCGCCCCTCGCAGCGACATCCTGGTCTTCGTTACCTGTTTTTCGCTGACCGTCCTGCTGGACATGGTCATCGCCATCACCACCGGGATACTGCTGGCGGCGGTGCTGTTCATGCGCGAAATGGCCCAGATGACGAGGGTGACAGACATCACCGACAGCAAACGAATGGCCGGGGCCAGGCTTCCTGACGGCTGGCAGGTGTTCAAAATCAACGGCCCACTCTTCTTCGCTGCCGCGGACCGGATCTTCGGGGAACTGGCGCAACTGTCTGCCAGCGCCCGCGGTTTTATCCTCTACATGGACGGAGTGACAATCCTGGACGCCGGTGGGTTGTCCGCACTGAACAAATTGATCAGCACCTGTCGGGCCGACGGAACCCAGGTGGTCATCGCGGATCTCCAGTTCCAGCCATTGCGAACGCTGGCCAGGGCCGGTGTCAGACCGGAGGAAGGCGTGGTCCGGTTCTATCCCACCCTTGATGAGGCGGTCCAGATGGAAGGTCCCCTCGCCTCTACATAGGCCAGTGCAGTTGCAGATTGCCGCCACCGAAGGCGGCCTTATGCAGATAGACGGTAGGCGCCAGCGTCAGAATTGCCCCTTCTTCCCGGGACAGCAGAATCTCGAAAGGTAATGCAAGTTTGCCGGTAAACTCCCGGTAGTCTTCCTCATCGCTGCCCGGATCCGATTGATCTATATCCGGAAGGCTCAGGTAGATCGCAGGTTTCAGGGTAACGGCTGGCGCCAGCGCCACACTGAAGTGCCCGGACAATGTTGGCTCCTTCCGGCGCAAATCCTCGATTTGATCAAGATTGCGCCCGGTATATCCTTGCTCTCTCAGATAGAAATAATGAACACCGAGACCGGGTTGCAGCCGGTGGCGGTGGTAGACCGCTTTCGCTTCAACTTTCACATGGTCGCGGCTGGTCGGGATGGCGTCGGCGAGCTCATCGAGGTTGTAATGCCGGCGGGTATGTTCGCCGCTCAGGGTCAGCCGAATCCCCCAGTCGTCGAACCGGTCCCGGTGAGTCACGGCTCCCCGTACGGTTTCGTTTTCCACCACGAGGCCTTCTCTTCGACTGTCAAAGGTCGACGGAGGGGAATAAGTGAGGGAAGCAGTGGTGCCACTCTGCTGGTGCTGCCCCGCTGGACGGTGCCACTGGACGAAGTAGCTTTGCGCAGAATCCACAAAGGCATCGTCGCTGTCGGTTTTGTCGTTGAAGTAGAGATCCGGCAGTATCCAGCTGCCGTGAAGCCATGCCCCGTTGGAAAAGGTGTGCCGGCCGCTGAGATAAACATCTGAGCGGGATTTGTCGGCAAATACGTCGCCCTGAAGCCATACTTGGGTAGCGTCGGTTAACTGGTGGCGAAACCCCACCAGCTGGCGCTCGTAGATGCCGTCAAAGTCTTCACTGCGCTGGATATCCAGCAGAAACCCCTGTCGATCCTGGTTAAAGCCATAATCCTGTCGGAAGCGGAAATCCAGATAGAGGCGCCGGCTGCCGACGCTGCCCCCGGTGCCACGTATGCCATTATCAATAACGGAAGGGGCAGGCTGGCTGTGCGCATAAGACAGTTCATGGAGGTAACGTTCTTCATTGGCCGTTGTTTCGGCACCGAGAACGACAGCGTCTTGCCGCCACGGTTGTGGCAGGTGATTGAGTTCGGCCGCCACCGTCGCTGGCATAAGAAGAGTAATGCCGATGGTGATCCTCAGGTTGGTACGCATGGCAGTTCCCGGTCAGATTGTTGGTGCTGCACACATTTTTACCCATCTCCGGCTTACCTAATAGGCTATGCTACGGACATTTCGGGCCCGCTCAAAAGGATGATCATGCTCCCCTTTCGTTTTGTCGACCGCGTCAAATTCATTGTAGAACGACAGCTTGTCAAAGGTGCCGGTTTTCAGCTGTTGGTAGTGGGTATCTTCATCGGGATGATTTCCCTTATTGGCGGCCTGCTGGTCATTCCGTTTGGTGCACCGTTCGAGGATGTGGGCGACGCCATCTGGTGGGCCTTTTTGCGGCTGACAGACCCGGGCTACCTGGGGGACGATGTAGGCAACTGGCAGCGGCTGGTGTCCACGATACTGACCATCAGCGGCTATGTGGTGTTCATGGGCACCCTGGTGGCTATTCTGACCCGCTGGCTTATTGCCAAGATGACGGATCTCGAGCGGGGGCTGACGCCGGTCACTCTGAGAAACCATATTGTGGTCCTGGGCTGGACCAGCCAGACCCTGCCTCTGCTGGTAGAACTTCTGGGGTCCTCCGGCCGTATGCGACGCTTCCTGGAAAAACACGATACCAGTCGGTTGCGCCTGGTTGTGCTCTCGGAAACGGCGTCCGCGGCCCAGGTTCACGAATTACGCACTGAGCCCGGTATTGGCCGCAAGGCGCGACAGGTCATTCTCCGGTCCGGTGCGGCCATACAGCCGGACGCACTGCAACGGGTGGCCTGTCTGGACGCCTCCGCTGTTATTGTGCCAAGTGCGGCCCATGAGGCTGGCAGTCTGGTGACGTCGGATGTGGAAACGGTCAAGGCACTGCTCTCCATCGCGGCGCAGGCACGGCACCTGGGTGCGCCGTTGCCGTTTGTCGTGGCCGAAATTCAGGACGTACGCAAACATCCCGTCATTGAGCGTGCCTACCCCGGTGAGGTGGAGGTGGTTGCCGGGGACGCGACGATCAGCAGGCTGATGGTCCAGAACATCCTGCACCCGGGGCTGTCAGAAATCTATAATGAGCTGCTCACCGCCGGAGAGGGCTGCGAAATCTATATCCGTGGGGGCGAGACTGTGGCGGGGCTGACGCTCGCAGAGCTGGCCTCCCAGCGGCCCAAGGCTATTGTCCTGGGCATCCTCAAGCTGGAGGACAGGGGCTGGATTGTGCAGATGCCAACCGCCTCTGACACGCAGATAGCCGCAGAAGACCGGGTTGTAATGCTGGCGCGGGACTACGCTGAAACTGAGCCCGATGCCAGGGCCACGGCGCTGCCGGTGATCAATCGTGGGCAGCCCGTTGCCCGTTCAGTGACATTTTCTGAACGAGCACACCGGGTTCTGGTGCTGGGGTGGAACCGGCGCGTGCCCAGCCTGATCAGTGAGTTCTCCAGCTACCACCGTATGCGGTTTGAGGTGGACATTGTTTCGGTGGTACCTGCCCCTGAGCGCCAGCAGGAAATCGAACGGTACATGGGCGAGCAACAGGAGGTGCTCTGCCGCCACATCGAGGGAGATTACATGGTGGAAGGTGAACTCAGGCGAGTGGGCCCGCTCAACTATGATTCCATTATGCTTGTCAGCAGTGATCGCCTCGCCTCCGGGGAAGAAGCGGATGCCCGGGCGATGGTGGGCTACCTTCAGTTGGAAGACCTGTTAAGTGAGGGAGGGCAGAGGCCCCAGCTGATCATGGAGTTGAGCGACCCCGACAACCGTCATCTGCTTGCCGGTCACCAGAGCGAAATGATGATCAGCCCGATGATCGTCAGCCATGTTCTTGCCCAGGTAGCGTTGCGGCGGGAGTTACGGGTGGTGCTGGACGACCTGTTTACCGTGGGCGGGGCCGAGATTCAGTTCCGCGACCCCCATGATTATCCGCTACCGGCCAGCGCAGACTTTCAGGTATTGGAGAAAGTCGTAGCCGCCAAGGGTGAAGTGGCGCTGGGTATCTGGCGTGCTAACGCCAATGCGCGTGGTCACCATGTGACCCTCAATCCAGCAAGGGACGAATACCTTGATCTGAATGCGTCAGACCGGTTGATCGTGCTGTGTAATTCGTGATTCCGCCCCGATTTAATCAATGGTGTCCAGCAGGGCGGCCATAATATCGTCCATGGTAATGAATCCCACCAGATCATTGTCTCTGATGACCAGCAGACGCTTCACGCGATGCTGGCTCATCAGGCTGGCGGCGTAGCGGATGCCCAGGTGTTCACCAACACTGATCACCGGTTTGGCACAGGCGTCGTACACATTGAGCAGATCAATATCACCATCCTCGGCAATCACCGTCTTGAGTACATTGGTGTAGGTAATCAGGCCATAGGCATCGTGTTCATTCTGTTTTTCCACCACCAGTGATTTCACCTCGTGCCTTTTCATCAGCGACAAGGCGTCACGGAGGCTGGCAAACGGGGATACATTGATGGTGTCCCGAATCATCACATCCTTGACCAGTTTCATACCGGCTCTCCCATTACAGTGAGTCTTTTACGTGTTGCTCGAACTTTTCCACCTGTGACAGGTCGATCCCTCCGAGGTGTTCCAGTGGCAAGGTGAACACCAGCCCCTGGGAGTCATTTTTCTCCGGCATCAGGATATGCTGGATGGCTTTCAGAATATCGAGAGACAGACCCTTTTCCAGCACCATCACCAGCACACTCTGGCTGCCATCGTAGGTCAGGCCAAAAAAGGTTTTCCTGGCGGTATTGCTGATGCCGCGTCCGGCGAGGACTGTCACGCCGCCCGCTCCAAGATCCCGGGCTGCGTCAATACAATCCTGTTCCTGCTCTTCCGGCACGATAGCGACGAGTACAGAGAATTTCATGTGGGTAGTTTCCTTCGTGCAGCTATGTAGTCACCAACAATGGCGTAGGCCATTACCGTGATGATGGGAAAAATCGAAGCAAAGGCAATCAGTCCGAAGCCGTCGATGAGAACACTCCGCCCCTCAATATTGCCGGCAAGGCCAATGCCAAGCGCCGTAACCAGGGGTACGGTAACCTCGGATGTGGTTACCCCACCAAGATCATAGGCCAGTGCAATAATATAGCGCGGGGCAATGGCGGTCAGCATTATCACCACCAGGTACCCTCCCATGATGTAGTAGTGGATGGAGTCACCGACAATGATCCGGTGAACACCGACGGTGATTCCGATGGCAACACCCAGGGCGACAAGCAGACGAATCGCATTGCCGTTAAGGGTGCCGGCAGCCGCTTCCTCTGCCTGTTGACCGATCGCAATGAGTGCCGGCTCCGCCATGGTGGTAGCGAACCCGATCATGAACGCAAACAGATAGATAAAAAGATACCCGTCAAGGCTGATCAGTTGTTCTGCCATGCTGGTGCCGATGGGAAACAGCCCCAGTTTCAAGCCGACCACAAATGCATAAAGGCCCAGTACGACCAGCGCAAAACCAAAGAGAATCTTGCGGGGGTTGCTCAGGCCTCTTCGCAATACCAGATACTGGAAAACAAGGATGGTAAGGATGATGGGCAACACATCCCGCACCATCTCCACCAGCTCGAGCAGCATCTTAAGGGGGCCGTAGGCGGGAGAAGGCCTATTGTCCGTGTTTATCAGTAACTCGCCCTCCGGCTGCTCCCCCGAATAGACCAGGATGCCGTATAACTGAACCGTTATCATGGGAACCATCACCGCGAGAGCCACCAGCCCGAAACCATCGGTGAGCGGATTGCGGCCACGAATCGAGGCCGCAAGACCTATGCCCAGCGCAGCTACCAGCGGTACCGTCACCACATTGGTGGTGACGCCGCCGGAGTCGTAGGCCAGGCCGACGATTTCCTCAGGTGCAAACCAGGTGACAATCACGACGGTAATGTACCCTGTAATCATGAACCAGTGCAGCGGGTAGCCCATGATCGTTCTGAATACACCCAGGGCAACCACGCAGCCCACCGACGTTGCCACGAGCAGCCTCAGGGTAAGGGCATCAATCCTCCCGCCGCTGATCTCCTGCGCCTGCTCCGCCACTGCAATAAGCGCCGGTTCCGCCACCACCGCGGAAAACCCCAGGGCAAACCCGAACGTGAGAAGGATAGGCAAAGAACCACGGCGGGCAAACTGATTGGAAAGGCTCTTTCCCACAGGGAAAATACTCAGCTCCAGCCCCTGAAGGAAAAGCGCGACGCCAACGGCCACAACCAACAGGCCAAAGGCCATGCCGAGCGTGTTTTCCGGGACCTGTTGCAGTACTACAAGCTGGAAAAACACCACGACCACGACAATTGGGAGGAGATTTTTCAGAGCGTGGAGAAGGGCGTGGCCAAAAGCCTTTATATAAAACACCGGGGCCTGTTACCTGTGTCGTGATGTATAGCGGTTTGCTGCCGGATTCTGCATGGTAGCATCGGCGCAAGACGCCTGCGTGATGCAACTCAAATTTGACGTTTATCAGTATTCACTGAAAAAATGCCGAGTATAGATAATATAAATTTCAATTATAAAATCAAACCCACTAAAGTAACCGTCAATGTCAGCGGGCTGGTTGTTTTTTGAACGGACGCTGGCTCGCTGAAGTTGCTTTTATACTTCATAAAAGAGCACCTCAAACCGTAGAACACAGGACTGAGATCATGCCATACGCAAATGACGTTGACGCCATTGCTTCCATTCTGAAGCAGAACCCCACCTGGAACGCCATCAAGCCTGAGCACGCGGCTCGCATGCGCGCCCAGAACAAATTCAAGACTGGCCTGGACATCGCCAAGTACACCGCGAAAATCATGCGCGAAGACATGGCGAATTACGATAAAGATACGTCCCAGTACACCCAGTCCCTGGGCTGCTGGCACGGTTTTATCGGCCAGCAGAAGATGATCTCCATCAAGAAGCACTTCGGTAGCACCAAACGTCGTTACCTGTACCTGTCTGGCTGGATGGTTGCTGCCCTGCGTTCCGAATTCGGGCCGCTGCCTGACCAGTCTATGCACGAGAAGACGGCTGTTTCTGGCCTGATCGAAGAGCTGTACACCTTCCTGCGTCAGGCGGACGCCTGGGAATTGAACCACCTCTTCCGCGCCCTGGAAGAAGCCCAGAACGCTGGCGATAACGCCAAGGCGGACGAGCTGATCAAGCAGATCGATAACCACGAAACTCACATCGTGCCGATCATTGCCGACATCGACGCTGGTTTCGGTAACGCCGAAGCGACCTACCTGCTGGCCAAGCAGATGATCGAAGCCGGTGCCTGCTGCATCCAGATCGAAAACCAGGTATCTGATGAAAAGCAGTGTGGTCACCAGGACGGTAAGGTAACCGTTCCCCACGCCGACTTCCTGTCCAAGATCAATGCCGTTCGTCTGGCATTCCTGGAGCTGGGTGTGGACGACGGCGTTATCGTTGCCCGTACTGACTCCCTGGGCGCTGGCCTGACCCAGAAGCTGGCTGTAACTGAAGAGCCGGGTGACCTGGGCGACCAGTACAACAGCTTCCTCGACGGCGACTACATCGAAAAGCCGGAAGACATCAACAACGGCGATGTTGTTATCAAGGCCAACGGCAAGCTGATGAAGCCCAAGCGTCTGCCTTCTGGCCTGTTCCAGTTCAAGCCGGGCACTGGCGAAGACCGTGTGGTTCTGGACTGTATCACCAGCCTGCAGAATGGTGCGGACCTGCTGTGGATCGAAACCGAGAAGCCCCACGTTGGCCAGATCGCTGCCATGGTTAACCGCATCAAGGAAGTGGTGCCCGATGCCAAGCTGGTCTACAACAACAGCCCGTCATTCAACTGGACCCTGAACTTCCGCCAGCAGGTATTCGATGCCTGGAAGGAAGAAGGCAAGGACGTCTCCGCTTACGAGCGTGCCGACCTGATGAATGCCAAGTACGACGAAACCGAGCTCGGCAAGCTGGCCGACGAGTGGACGGCGAACTTCCAGCGTGACGGTGCCCGTGAAGCCGGTATCTTCCACCACCTGATCACCCTGCCGACGTACCACACCGCGGCCCTGTCTACCGACAACCTGGCCAAGGGTTACTTCGGCGACGAAGGCATGCTGGCCTACGTTGCAGGCGTTCAGCGCAAGGAGATCCGTCAGGGTATCGCAACTGTGAAGCACCAGGACATGGCCGGTTCCAACATCGGCGATGACCACAAAGAGTTCTTCGCAGGTGATGCAGCCCTGAAGGCTGGCGGCAAAGACAACACCATGAACCAGTTCTAAAGAGCGGTTCGGTTGTCACTGAAGCGGGCCGACAGGCCGGCTTCAGAGTCCAAAACCCCACCCTGTGTGGGGTTTTGCTTTTTTTACATCGGCATTATTGCCCAAGTTTCTGAATTTAATTAATAAACGTTAATTCTCGCCTGTTCTCCCGCCGCTTCTGTTTCATCCATGAAACAGTTCCAGGTTTTCCTGAATGCCTCCCGGTTTTCTTTGTAACTAGAAAGTCTCTTTTAAACAGAAAGTTGTAGGTTTTTTGTGAGTCTTGGCACGGGAATCGCTCTACATCCCTGGCGGGTCTGAACCTTGGCTTACCGAAGGCTAGCGGTTTTAGTCGGATCCCTCTAAAAGCCAATAATCGAAAAGGAAGCGACATTATGAATACCAGGAAAAATTTGCTAGCAGCTGCCATTGCGATGAGTCTGGGTATCTCGGGCTTTGCCTACGCCGACCAGGGCGGTGACGGTGATCCGAATACCAACGCTGACAATGACAGCGTTGCGGCCAACGTGACCGATAACCTGAACGACAACTCCGATAACACCAATAATTCGGACAACTCGGATAATTCGGATAACTCGGATAACTCGGATAACAGCACCGACGTTGCCGACTCGTTCAAGATTGCCGACAGCGGCAATGACAACTCGGACAATTCCGACAATTCTGACAACAGTGATAATTCCGATAACAGCGACAATTCGGATAATTCGGATAATTCAGACAACAGCACCGATGTGAGTGATTCGTTCAAGATCGCTGACAGCGGCAACGATTCGTCTGATAATTCAGACAACTCGGATAACTCCGACAATTCCGATAACTCACTGGCTCTGGACCTGGATGTGTTCCTGAACAATGCCGATCTGGACGGCAGCGTGACTGGTACTGCAACCACGTACGGCAATGCCAATGGTGACGGTTCGTACACCCACGTAAACAATAGCAACGAGATCTCCGGGGGCTCGGCGAACTACACCGGCGTCGGGGCGTTTGCCCAGAACGCAGGCAATGGCAGCGTTACACAGGCTAATGTCAGTGTAATGTCCAACCTGTCCACCGGTAGCGGTGCGGGTGGCACCGAGTAAGGAATCCCGGCCGCATCTTTTTCGGGTGCGGCCTGGTCATTCCGGGAGAACTGCCATGGGTTGCGTCATCAGATGGAAACTGAAGGCTGCCTTGCTGGCGTTAATGCTCGGGGCAACGGGATGGGTATCGGCCGAGGAGTGGATGGATGCCACCCCGTTATCGGCGGATCAGCTGGCAGACTCAAGCGGTCGCCAGGGCATTCCGATGCAGTGGCAGATTAACGATAACCAGCAAAATGCCAATGTGTCCGATAACCTGTTGTCGGGGAATGTTGTCACAGGTGATAACAGTATTTCCGACAACGCATTCGGCAACATGAGCGGGGTTGCCACGGTTATCCAGAACACCGGTAACCAGGTAGTCATTCAGGACAGTACCCAGATCAACATACTGCTTAACCACTGACGGAGGTGGGCCATGGCCAGGAAGGTTCTTGTTGCAATCTGCGCGAGTGCCGGGCTGCTATGGTCCACTGCCTTTGCCGGCCCGGTGGGCTCGGTAACGGTGCCGGGTATTGGTGGTGATATCCGGCTCAACGTGAACAGTTTCGAGAATCAGCGGTTTGACACCGTCATGCGCCAGCAATACGACTTCAGTTGCGGCTCAGCGGCTGTCGCTTCGTTATTGTCCTTTCACTACGAAGACCAGGTGACAGAGCACGATGTCTTCATCGACATGCTCGCGCTGGCAGACGAGAAGAAGGTGCGCCAGCATGGTTTTTCCATGCTTGATATGAAGAACTATCTGGAGTCCCGGGGGTACCAGGCCGATGGTTTTCGCATGCCGTTGACCGGCCTGAAGGAGAAAGTGCGCTTACCGATGATTGTGCTGCTGAACATTGAGGGCTTCCGGCATTTTGTCCTGATCAAGGGGATCAGTGATGACGAGGTCCTGATAGGAGACCCGGCACGGGGTCTGAAGGTTTATTCTTACGCACAGTTCAGCGAGTACTGGAACGGCACAGCCTTCATTATTCGCAGCCATCTTGACCGGGGGCGAGACGGCTTTCTGGGCGACGGACATTGGCCCCAGGTAGCCAGGGCGCCGCTACAAAAAGGCCTGGGCGGCCCTTCCCTGGGTCACACCTTGCCCTACTGGCCCTCTTCAAGGGAATGGTGATGATCATGATGGTCCGTACGCACGCTGTCGCTTTAGTGGTTAGCACATATGCAGCGCTTTCGCCGGGTGTCCAGGCAGAACTGGCGCTTGGGGTCGAGCCCCTGAGTGATCCGCAGCTGTCTGAGTACCGCGGGGGCTTCCTGACGGATAGCCTGGAGATAAGCATCGGTCTGGAGCAGGTGGTGGGAATTAACGGTGACACACTGGTCATCAATCGTCTGACCATTCCCAATCTCAACCAGACCGTGAACGACCGTTTGGTAGACCACCAGTTGGAAACCGTCGTCGAGGTTATCAGCGCGAACCGGAGCGGCGGTGCGCGGGTATCGAGTAATATGGCAGGGCCGGGCGGTTGGATGACGGTGGTTCAGAACAACCTCGACAGCACGGTGATACAGAACATGCACCAACTGAATATTGAGCTGAACAACCTGGGCGCCGGAAATCAGTTGCCGGCGAGATTCAGTGACCAATTGGTTCAGTTGCTGGGTCGCTGACCCCACTTTCTCCTTCGCGCCCTCCCTACAGGCTGATAGGGAGCTTCAGGGTGATCTCGCTGTTGGGTGCGTTTTCCGTGACCCCGACGCTCACAGTCAGGCTCAGGCTTGTGGACTGCGTAAGCCGCTGCGACAAGCCGAAGGACAGTGACCCGATCTGAATGCGGTCAAAGTTGGATGCAAACAGATCGTTGTTCCTTTCGAACGTTGTTTTCCGGATGATCGAATGGTCATAGCCCAGACTGAAAGAAGTACGGTCGTTGAAAGCAAATCCCATCCCGAAGCCGAAGCGCACGATGTCACCTGGGTCAACCGTACCGCCATTTTCGGGGCCCTGGTCCTCTTCAAGGGTCCAGACATAACTCAGGTTTCCGAACAACACGGCCGGGTCCGTCGGGTAGATAAACGAAAACCCCGGTTCGAATGACCAGAAACCGGAACCGGTCGGGCGATTCTCCAGTTCAATGCCAATCGGGTTGCCCTGATTGTCCCGGATGATTCTCTGGTCCACGTCGTAGGGGCCCTCTCCGGTTGGCGCTTTTACCCGCATCGCGCCAATAACGTACGGCCAGCCACCCAGCCCATCGGTTAATTGATAGCGGGCCGAGAGTTCAACGTCGCCCAGGCCCTCGCCTGAAGATTCGCGTAGTGTATCTACCGGTGTGCCCTGGAATACGTCGCGCTCTCTCAGGTCTTCATTGATGCTGAGGTAGGGCACACGAACCGCTGCCTCAAGTTTGCTGGTGAAGCCGTACTTCAGGGACATTGCGCCCACAAAAATATCTCGCTGGATTTCCGAAATATTGATCAGCCCGATGAGCAGGGCGGGTATTACCGTATAGCCTTCCACCGCCACCGCCGTTGAGTTGCTGTGGGCATGAGAAAAAGACGGCTCGATGGTGAACCGGCCCGGCCGGGTAACGATGCCCCGGTCCGCGGTAATCGATGCGATGTCGGTGGACGGGTCGTGCTCCTCCTCCGGCGCTGTTATCGCTGCGCTATCTTCGTGGTTGTCCGCCTGCGCAACCCCTGTAAGGAGTGGTGTGGCTACCGTTAACAGGGGGAAGAGCCAGAACATCTTTGAAGCCATGGAAAATCTCCTTTAGTCTCTCTTCGAAGGAGAGACGGAGGTTCTGTGGAGGACTTGATGCTTATCCATCAACCGGTAGAACGAGACTCTCGAAATATTGAGCAATCGTGCCGCGGCGGAAATATTATTCTGTGCCAGTGCCAGGCTTACGGAGATCGCCCGGCGGTCTGCCTGTGAACGGAAGGCGTCCAGCGACATTTCCTGACTCTGTCTTTGCTCGGTGGAGGATGTCTGCCCGAATCCCATATCCTCCGGTTTGATTACAGCCCCCTCCCCGAGCAGCACTGCCTGGCGTATCCGATTCTGGAGTTCTCTGATATTGCCCGGCCAGCGGTGCTCCGCAAGGCAGATCGTAGTAGTGTCAGCCAGGCGTCTGGGGCCTGCGGACGAGGGGGCTGCCGAGAGTATCCGGTTTGCCAGTAGAAGGATGTCTTCCTTGCGATCCCTCAGAGGGGGTAAAAGCACATGCAGGCTTCCGAGCCGGTAAAAAACATCACTGCGAAATCGGCCCGAGGTTACCAGCTGTTCCAGAGGGCTGGAGCTGGTGGCGATCAGCCGGGCGTTCACTTCTATGGGGCGGCGACCGCCAATGCGTTCGATCTGGCCTTCCTGGAGAAAGCGCAGAATGGCAGATTGCTGCTCACCGGAGAGTTCATCAACGCCGACGAGTAGCAGCGTGCCGCCGTCGGCGCTTTCAATTCTGCCCTTCTGGGCACTCATGGCATTGGTGAACGAGCCCTTTTCATGCCCGAACAGTTCGTTCTGTGTGAGGGAAGGGGGCAGGGCTGCGCAGTTGATGACAACCAGAGGTTTGTGCTTTCGCACCGAGTTGTTATGGATAAACTTTGCGGCGGTTTCCTTACCGGTGCCATTTTCACCGTAGATCAGCACAGGTTCTTCGGTGTGTGCGAACTTGCAAAGCAGCTCCCTGGTCTGGCTGATGGCGGGGGATTCGCCTTCCAGGGCGACATCATGATAACTGAGAGGTGTGTAGCCTGATGCTCTTGCATGCAGTTCAGACATGCCCCACAGATGGCCAAGAATCCCGTGGAGCCGATCAGGCTGGATCGGTAAGGTGTGGTAGTCCTCGCAATACCGGTTGATAAGGCTGCAGATTTCCGGATGATCAATCTGCCCCGGCTTTAGAATGGCAACCCAGTGCTCGACCCCGAGCGCTTCCAGCCAGCTACTTGCAACGGCCAGTTGGCTGCCGGAAAGGTCGCTGGCATCGAATACCCCAACCCAGGCATTTTTGCCAGGGATGGCTCCCTGGCGTAGCTCGGCATCGATAGTTATGGGGGTCAACCGCCACTCCCGCAGCACCGACGCTTGAGTGGAAAAGCCGGAGTGCTCGGCTGACAACCAAACGAGCGGTCGTTTTTCCTTCATGGCGACTCTCCGTGAGTTCGGGCCGGGAAAACGGACTGCTAAACGTTCATTGGACTCCTGGAAGGCTGGAATGACTTGATCCAGTCACTGGCCTGCGGCCGCAAACGGCGGGTAAACAGGTCGAAAATTCTCTGAACCGTTATTCAGATTATGTGCCAGTTTTTTTACTTGTGGTTGTTTCAGCAGGTTAGGAAATGAGAGCTGTGTCGCAAAACAGACTCTGTAAAATATGCCGACACAATTTGTTCAGCGTTCGCTCAGTTTCTTGCGGGTTTCCAGCCGGCCCTTGCGGCGGATTTCTGCATTCGCAAAGCGGCGCTTCTGCTCCTCGGTTTCCGGTGTTACCGCGGGCACATCAATGGGTTTATCGTTCTCGTCCAATGCCACAAAGGTGAAGAATGCCGAAAGTATGTGCCGGCATTCGCCGGTGTAGCTGTTTTCGGCTTCCACCCGGGCCCCGATTTCCATCGACGACCCCCAGCTGCGGTTGAGGGCAAGGTTGAACAGGAGGGTGTCGTTGCCCTTCGCAGGGGCGCGGAAGTGAGTGGAATCGACGGCGGCGGTCACGCAGACATGCCCGGAATGACGCTCGGCGACCACCAGCGCGAGACGATCACACTTTGCCATGATCATGCCCCCGAACACCGTCTGGTGGGAGTTCATGTCATTCGGGAATACTTTGTAGACGTGTTTGTCGATGGCGGATGCCGAAACCGGTCTGGAGGCTCTGGGTGGCATGGAATCGTCTCCCCTTGATGGATGTATCGCTACTATACCGCTCAGGGGCTCTGTTTAAAGCGTTCGATCCGCTCCCCGGTCACCGGGTGGCTCGACAACATGTCCTCAAGCGCCTCCCATCGGCTGGTTTCTTCGTCCGTCTCCAAGGCTTCTTTCTCGCTATGGGAGCTCATCAGCCGCTCCATGATATTGGCAAAGTGGATCGGGTCTATGCCGCTTTCTTTCAAGGTTTCCAGAGCATAGGTGTCCGCCTCGCGCTCCATGTCTCGGGAGTAGGACAAGCTCATTAACACGGCGGGCACCACCACGGTAGCATCAGAAAATGCAGACAGGTCGCCGGTCATCATCACGATCAGCCAGAAGGTGAGGGAAGATTGCACCATTCCCTTCATGCCATGGCGATGGGCCACGTGGCCGATTTCATGGGCGAGTATGGCGGTAAGCTCATGGTCGTCTTCGGCCAGGTTCACCAGATCGTCAGTGAAGATCAGCGTACCGTCTGGCAGTGCCATGGCGTTGGCGCCGATCGCAGGGGAGGACCGGAAAATAACGTTGAGGTCCTGACCCTCAACCGGCACCAGGAAGGGCTGGAAATGCGTCTGCAACGCTTGCTGGCGCTCCTCCGGCAGACCGGATGGCTCCAGCCAGGTACTGTCCAGGGTACTGAGCGTGGATTCGCCCACCTGTTCCGCAATGGAAGCCGGAAGCGCATGCGCCACGGCCTGGGCTGCCCAGGGCACACCCCAGACAAAGGCCGCACCGGTGGTCGCGATAGTCACCACCACCGCGACCAGAATTAAACCCAGATGGTTTTCCAGCTTGTGCAGCAGGCGATGGCCGCGACCATGGCGGGTCTGCCGGCCAAGCTGGTCCACTCCGTCGTTGTCTTCCGTTTCGAAAACACCGTCTTCAGGGAGGTGAAGATAGCGTGGAGTATTGCCAATCCGTGGTGCTATCTCCACGTCAGCAGGTGAGAGCTGCAGGCGGGTATCGCCAGCGTCCAGAATGACCACGCTGCCGGCGGAGCGCAGTACCGCGCTCCGCCTTCGGGAATCCCTGCCGGAATAGAACTGGCCTTCGATGGTGACTTCAGATTGCTGCGAAGTCGACATCAAAGGCATCCCCCAGTTCCTGACCCAGCGCGCTGGTACGATTCTGCTCCGCCGCCACAAAGTGGTTCAGGTCGCCGCGTATCATCATGGCCGTGCAGGCAGCACGGTACCGCGCCATCCGCACCTTGGCCCAGGGCGTGAACAGCCCCAGGGTGATCACCACGAGGAAGCTGTTGGACAGGTAAATCCAGGTCATCTGCACGGGCTGTAGCCGTGACTCAAATTCATGGCTGTCGAGATGGACGGCGCTGAGGAAAAGGTTGGCAATGCCAGCCATGAAGTAGCCAAACAGGGTCAGGTAGCCGACCACCGCGATAATGGAGCCGAGAGTAAAACCGACATGCTGCATGGCCAGAAAGGCAGAAACACCGAAGCTGATGGCAATAAGCAGTCCTTTGCCGAAGAAGCGGTAGTATGCGCCCGTATCGGCTTTCAGTTGAAATTCGGTGGTGCCATAGCGGCTGCCGTTGGCGATGAACTCGTGAGTTTTCTTCATCACCAGCGGGGTGAGCAGCAACAGGGTCAGCATGTTCAACACCGGCCACACAAAGGTCACCATAAAAGCCGCGCCGTATCTGCCCTGGAAATCGAAGCGGATGTTGCGGTAGGCGCTGTTAATGGCCTTGAATCTCAGAGAGCGGACCATGATCCAGGGCACCAGGGGGATAAAGGCAATGGCGAAGACGACAGCCGCTTCAACGTACATTTCCGAAAGCACCACGTAGGCAACCAATACCGCCAGCGCAATAAGCCGGCCCTTGAGAATGGTGATGGGGCTGGCCAGGTACTGGAAACTGGCCCCGTCCATGCGAGTGTTGCCGTAGAAATATTGATTGTTCCGCACCGTAGCCCAGGCAGAGTATATGCCCAGGGTAACAATGGTGAGCAGAATATTGACGATCCATATGCCGAAGTACTCGCGACCGCTGCCGGTAAATTCAAACGGCGCTTTCTGCATTGGCCCCGCCGTGCCGGGTTGTGATTGGCGGGTATCGGTTGAGGCCGGTGGCGGGGTGTTTGCGTCAGCCCCCGCTTTAGTGACTGCTGGCCGGGGTTGTGCTGAAATCTGTACGGCGGCGCCGGCTTTGGTCAATCGTTCGTGGTAAATCAGTGCCTCGTCATGGCTAAGCCCTGATTTCAGGGTGGTGCGGGTGCCGGAGAAAAGGCTTGCTGTGCGCTCGTCGGATATCCGGAACAGGGCTTTGATATTGTCCCTCACTTCCGCGTCATTGAAGCCTTCGAGGGTCTGTCCTGCAAACGTTATCTGGTAGAGTTCCGTGTAAAGTTCCTTGGTCATGACTTCCCTTAAACCTGTTGTTCCCTGATGAGGTGCTTATGTCACCCGTGACTGTGAGAGTTTGCGAAGACTGCGGCCGTGCATGCCCAGGTGCGCCCTCAGGGTGAAAGTTACCAGAATTTCATGAAATATACGTGACGATGGGCTCAAATAACGTAGTTTGAAGCGACAGGAAACCGTCACTATGGCGAAGCGGAGGAGCGGCAATTGACCACAGAGCAGGGAGTTGTATTCGCAGTTCTGGCAGCCACGCTGGCGCTGTTCGTATGGAACCGGTTGCGGTTTGATGTGGTTGCCATGCTGGCGTTGTTGGCCATTGCCATTGCCGGGCTGCTCCCCACTGAGGCATTGTTTGCGGGGTTTGGGCACCCGGCCGTTGTCACGGTGGCGGCGGTTCTTGTGGTCAGCCAGGGCCTGGTGAACGGTGGTGTGGTGGATAATATTGCCCGGTTGCTGGGCAAAGTGGGCCACCGCCCGACACTGCAAATCCTTACCCTCACAGGTGTGGTGGCACTGTGTTCCGGGTTTATCAACAACGTGGGCGCCCTGGCGCTGTTGATGCCGGTGGCCGTGTGGATGTCCCGGGAGTCGGGGCGCTCTCCCTCACTGCTGCTGATGCCACTGGCATTTGGCTCGCTGCTTGGCGGCACCATGACCCTGATAGGCACCCCTCCGAATATCATCATCGCCAGTTATCGCGAAGGCGCAAGCTCGTTCGGACTGTTTGATTTTGCCCCGGTGGGTGTGGCCATCACGCTTGCCGGTATTGCCTTTATAACACTGGTGGGGTGGCGCCTGACGCCGAAGCGGGGTAAAGACAGCGGGGAGGATGACAAGCTCTTCAGCGTTGGCGACTATCTGACCGAACTCAAGATTCCCGAAGGCTCGTCCTACGCCGGTGCCACGTTGCACAACCTGTTGTCGGATAGTGGTGAAGACAAGGACGTGGTGGTGCTGGCACTGATCCGCGACGATAAACGCCAGTTAGCGCCGTCCACGTACAGGGTGTTGAAAGAGAACGACCTGCTGCTGGTGGAGTCGGATACCGAGAGCCTGCAGGCGTTCCTGGATAATACCGGTCTGGAGCTGGGCAGCCGTGAAAATGAAGAGCCGGAGAACGAAGAGGACGAACAAAACGCCGAAGACCGTAAGAAGGATCTGAAGGAAGGTGATGTTCAACTGACAGAAGCCGTAATCAGCCCTGAGTCGTCCCTGGTGGGTCAAACTGCAAACCGACTCAATCTGCGGGAGAGGCATGGCATAAACATTGTCGCTGTCGCCAGGCAGGGGCAGCGGCTCAAGCGGCGTCTGGGTGATATTCGCTTTAACGCGGGGGACATCCTGCTGGTTCAGGGCAGTGAAGACACTCTGACCAGCACACTCGCCAGCCTTGGTTGCCTGCCCCTGGCAGAGCGGGGTCTCCGCCTGGGCTCACCCCGGAAAACCATGCTTGCCAGTAGCGTTTTTATCGCCAGTATCGTTGCTATTGTCAGTGGCTGGCTGTCAGCCCCGGTAGCGTTGGTAGCCGGAGCTGTTGCCATGGTTCTGACAAAACTGATAGACGCGCCGGGTGCCTACAAGGCCATCGACTGGTCGGTGATTGTGCTGCTGGCGGCAATGATCCCGGTCGGGCAGGCACTGGAAACCACCGGTGGCGCCGAGCTGATTGCCGGCCAGATGCTGGCATTCGGTGGCGGCCTTGCCCCTTCAGGGGTGCTGGCCATGGTGCTGGTGGGCACCATGCTGCTGTCGAATGTGGTAAACAATGCAGCGGCTGCCATACTGGTTGCACCTATTGCTCTTAGCCTGTCGGCGGAACTGGGTATGGCGTCCGACGCGGTGCTGATGGCGGTTGCCGTTGGTGCCTCCTGCGCATTCCTGACGCCAATCGGTCACCAGTCCAATGCATTGGTGTTGGAACCTGGTGGTTACCAGTTCGGTGACTACTGGAAGATGGGGCTGCCGTTGTCAATACTGGTGACCGTTGTCGCCGTGCCAATGATTCTGCTGGTATGGGGATAGGCTGGCACCCGAAAAAGCGGGCTTGGAATCATCCAACCGGCGGAGTGTGAACGTACATGGAGAACGGTGGGCAATGGCTGCCCGCCGAAGGTAGGGAGTTAATGTGGCTTTAGCAGGGAACGGAAACCATTGGTGGCGTCGCAAGCCGTCGGTAACCCCTGTGGATGGCCGGGTTGAGGCCATCGACTTCGCCAGGGGTGTCGCCGTCACGCTCATGATCCTGAGTCACGGCGTCAAGGGCCTGCTAGATTTCGAGCAGATCCCGGACTGGGGCATGGTGCCGATTCATGCTCTTACCAAGTTCTCTTCCACCCTGTTCATCATGGTGTTCGGCATCGCCCTGGCGGTAGCGTTCCTGCCCCATGTGGGCAAAGACTCCTGGCCGCGGAAGCGGCTCAAACTGCTAATGAACGGCGTTATCATTTTCTTCTGGTACAAGGTGCTCACTGTAGTAGAGATGTTCCAGATCGCCGAGCCGGAGCAGGTCATTGATGCCTTGCTGTACCAGACATTCCCTTCTTTTGTTGAAATACTCGGGTTTTATGCCATTGCACTGATGTGGGTGCCGTTCTTCCTCTCATTGTGGGTCCGTATGCCACTGTGGCTGCGGGTTTTGAGCCCGGTTCTGCTGGTAGTGATCGCCGAGCTGCTGGCCGCACGTTTTGATTTCTGGGGCAACGCCTCCGTACGGGCGATCCTGGTGGAGCACGATGAACTGTATACCTGGGGCCAACTGTCGCGCGGGCCGCTGATCCTGCTGGGGCTGCTGATAGGTGAGCTTGTTCTCTTCTGCCATTCACATGTGAAACGGCGGATGACCCTTGCCGGAGGCTTGGCAGCGTTGTCGATTCTGCTGTTCGGTGTGTTTTTCTGGGCGGGTTTACCGGACCTTCACGATACGCTGTATGCCATTGCCATGAATGATGGCAAGCACCCACCTGAATTTACCTTCATGGTTTTCAGCATGGCCGGCGCCCTGGCCATACTCGGCCTGGCCATCGCTGGTGGAGGTACTCTGGCGCGAGTGTTGAAGCCAGTGACCATTATCGGTACTGACGCCAAGGCCGCGTTTATATTTCACATTTCCGTCATCTTTGTGGTCTTCCGTTATCTGCTCGGATACTGGCAAAGTATCTCCTACGAGTATGCCCTTACACTTACTTTCGGACTGGTCATCGGAACTGCCTTATGGATCAAACTGACCGCGTGGACGCGCACTGTGCGATGAGAACCCCGCCCTGGGTGGTAACTATCCTGGCGCTTCTGCTATCTGTGTTTGCGGTATTCGCTTCAGCAGACTGGAAAACAGATCTTGAACAGCGGCTGGGTGAAATAGACGAAGACTATCCCGGTGAACTCGGAGTGTTTGTCCATAACCTCAAGAATGGTGAAACAGCCAGCCTTCGGGCCGACGAGCCCTGGTATCTGGCCTCCACCGTCAAGGTACCGGTTGCCATGGCTGTCATGGAGGCGATTGATCGCAAAGAAATGACACTGGACACGCCGGTAACGCTGGAGCCGACTGACTTCGTGGACGGCGCGGGCGAAACCAACTGGAAGTCCCCCGGCGACAAGGTCACGGTACAATACCTGCTCGAACAGATGCTGATTCACAGCGATAACACCGCAACGGATGTGTTGATCCGGGTGGTGGGTATGGAGGCCGTTAATGAACTGGTCGCCGTGAACACCGATGGCGGAATCGGAAAGGTAACGACGCTGGCAGATGTCCGACGCCACGCCTATAGCCATTTTCATGAGGGGGCGATGGGCCTTTCCAGTGCTGACATGTTTGCGATCAAGAAGGCAGGTACCGGGCGCAATCGTGTCCAGGCTCTGGCAAAAGTGCTGGGAGTGTCTCCGGAGGAGTTCCTGTTGTCAGATTTGGATTCTGCATTTGATAGCTATTATGGCTCGGGTCTTAACTCTGGCAGGCTGGATGACTTCAGCATTCTGTTTGAAGCCCTGGCGAAGAACCAGGTGCTAAGCAAGAGCAGTCGCGACTATCTGTTGTCGGTGCTGGAGAGGATTGAAACAGGCGACAACCGCATCAAGGCCGGTCTGCCTGGTCATGTCAGGTTTGCCCACAAAACCGGCACCCAGCACAGAAGAGCCTGTAACATAGGCCTCGCTACTGTAAAGGACCACCCGGGCGTTATCATCGCCGCATGTGGCCGCCATACTGCAGACCTGCGAGCGTCGGAAAAGGCATTCCGGCAGGTTGGTAAGGCGGTAGCCGACACCGGCGTATTTGGAGAAAACTAGCTTGAACAAGACAATCCTGTTGGCAGAACTGGAAACTGCCCGGCAAAGAACCCGGGCGTTGATCACGTCGTTGCCGGAGGAAAG
>JAWWAM010000003.1:0-21502 GCA_033721715.1 Marinobacter sp. | reverse complement strand
TGATCGCTGGACGGCATGGTTATGCCTTTAGTGGACTGTGGAACTGCAGACATCCGCTTCGCACCTCTTTGAAAACCTCTCTACTTTAGGGAGCAAATATTGTCTTGCCAATGCTGACAGCAAGAAAACCATCTTACGGTGGAATACTTTTTTTCATTCATATTGTGCACAATACAATTGTGTGCAATTATTAGGGCTGTGAAGCACCAGATCCGATGCTTCGAAATACATTAGCAAGGAGAACCACGACCATGTCTATTGAACAGGTTGTTTATCGCGCTTCCGCAGAAGCCACCGGCGGCCGTGACGGTCGCGCCATTTCCTCGGACGGCATCCTGGACGTTGAACTGACCACACCGAAAGAACTCGGGGGCGCTGGTGGCAAGGGCACCAACCCGGAGCAGCTCTTTGCAGCGGGCTATTCCGCTTGCTTCATCGGCGCCATGAAGTTTGTGGCGGGGCGGGATAAGCTGCCCATGCCGGAAGACGCATCCATTGAGGGTGTGGTTGGAATTGGACAGATCCCCGGTGGTTTCGGGATCGAGGTGGAACTGAAAATTTCACTGCCCGGCATGGACGATGCCCAGGCACAGCAGCTGATCGACGAAGCCCACAAGGTGTGCCCCTACTCCAACGCCACCCGAGGCAACATTGACGTCACTCTGACCCGGGTAGAGTGACCACTGCCTCTCCGGATAGCCTGCGGCGCATCTCATCTGCGCCCAGGCGATTCATCAATTCAATGTTTTGCCCGGGTATGAGTTCCGCGTTCGGGTATCCGGCGATGGCCCGCTCAAGGCTTTCCTCCCGCAGCAGGTGCAACATCGGGTAGGGAGATCGATTGGTGTAATTCTCCGCGTCCTCCGGTTCGGTACCGCCGAACTGGTAATCGGGATGAAAACTGGCAATCTGATAGATGCCCTCCAGTTCAAGCTGTACCAGAAGCCCGTCGGCTGCGGCAAGAAAGTCGTTGTAAACCAGGAAATCCTGCAATACACAGGGATGCACCAACAGCGTTGTTTCAACGTCTGGATGTTCCTCCAGATACAACAGTTCGTTCTGCAGCTCGGTCAGCAGCGCCTCTTCCGAGCCGGCATCCGTCAGCCTGAAAAGAACCCGATCCTTCACCAGCTCCCTGCGCGCGAAAGGGCACAGATTCAGACCAACTACCACTTCGGACACCCATCGACGGGTAGCATCAATAATCGAATTCTGGTCCACGTGAAGACTCCCACGTTCTGAGAAAAAGGACGGACACGCCGGGGACGAGTCATGATATGTTGAGCAAGCTTACAATAATTCCCTTACCAATACCGGAGACCGGAAATGGACGTGGTGAGAACGCCTGAAAAACGATTCGAACGCCTGCTGGACTACCCCTTCACCCCGCACTATGTGGAAGTCGAGGGCCTGCGCATGCACTATGTCGACGAAGGGCCCTCCGACGCCAGGCCGGTATTGATGATGCATGGCGAGCCCTCGTGGTCCTATCTTTACCGCCACATGATCCCGATTTGCGCCGCAGCGGGCCACCGGGTGATTGCGCCGGACCTGATCGGTTTCGGCAAGTCGGACAAGCCGACAGATATAAACGCCTACAGCTATCAGAGCCACATGGCGTGGATGCAGTCGTTCCTGGACCAGACTGACCTGCAGGATATTACCCTGGTCTGCCAGGACTGGGGGTCGCTGCTGGGCCTGCGCCTGGCCGCGGAAAACCCGGACAGGTTCAGGGCCATCGTCGTGGGCAACGGCATGCTGCCAACCGGCGACCAGCCAGTGCCAAGGGCCTTCCAGCTATGGAAGAACTTCGCCCTCTACAGCCCATGGTTTCCCATTGCCCGTATCATCAACACCGGTAGCTTCCGCACGCTTGGTCCGGATGAGTGCCGCGCCTACGATGCGCCCTTCCCCGGTAAAAAATACAAGGCCGGTGCCCGCGCATTCCCCAAACTGGTACCGGTGAAGCCCGATGATCCAGCCAGCGAGCCTAATCGGGCGGCATGGACGGTATTGGAGCAGTGGGACAAACCTTTTCTGACCACATTCAGCAACGGTGATCCCATTACCCGGGGTGGCGACCGCTACATGCAGGAAAGGATTCCCGGGGCCAACGGGCAGCCCCACATCACCCTGACCGGTGGGCACTTCCTGCAGGAAGACTCACCGGTGCAGTTCGCCGGCGCCATCAACGACCTGCTGGCCCGGCTGGACCAGCCAGATCAGAGATAACCCTGGCTGCGCAGGTAGTCGTCATAACTGCCGCTGAAGTCGGTGATACCATCGGCTTTCAGCTCGATAATACGAGTGGCCAGTGACGATACAAATTCCCGGTCATGGCTCACGAACACCAGGGTGCCCGGGTAGTTCTCCAGCGCCAGGTTCAGGGCCTCGATGGACTCCATATCCAGGTGGTTGGTGGGCTCGTCCATCAGCATGACATTAGGCTTTTCGAGGATCAGTTTGCCAAACAGCATGCGGCCCTGCTCACCACCGGAAATCACCTTGACCGATTTGCCGATATCATCCCCGGAAAACAGCATCCGCCCCAGGGTGCCACGCACCAGCTGCTCACCGCCGGTGGTCCATTGCGACATCCAGTCAGTGAGGTTCATGTCCTCATCGAAATCGGCCGTGTGGTCCTGGGCGTAATAGCCAACCTGGGCACTGTCGGTCCACTTCACGTCACCGCTATCGGGCGTCATGGCGCCGGCCATGCATTGCATCAGGGTGGTCTTGCCAATGCCGTTGGGACCGATGATGGCTACCCGCTCTCCCGCTTCAATCTGGAGGTTGAGCTTGTCAAACAGGTTTTCGCCATCAAACCCTTTGGTGACATCCTTCAGAGTGACCGCCTGGCGATGCAGCTTCTTGGTCTGTTCAAAACGGATAAACGGGCTCACGCGGCTGGAAGGCTTTACCTCTTCAAGCTGGATCTTGTCGATCTGACGGGCGCGGGAGGTGGCCTGCTTGGCCTTGGAGGCGTTGGCGGAGAAACGGCTGACAAACTGCTGCAACTCGGCAATCTGGGCCTTTTTCTTGGCGTTATCCGACAGCATGCGCTCGCGGGCCTGTGTGGCGGCGGTCATGTACTCGTCGTAATTGCCCGGGAAGAGTCTCAGTTCCCCATAATCCAGGTCCGCCATGTGTGTGCAAACACTGTTCAGGAAATGGCGATCGTGGGAAATGATGATCATGGTGCTGTTCCGGGCTACCAGAATGCTTTCCAGCCAGCGAATGGTATTGATATCAAGGTGGTTGGTGGGCTCGTCCAGCAGCAGGATGTCGGGGTCGGAAAAAAGAGCCTGGGCCAGCAGAACGCGCAACTTCCACCCCGGCGCGATGGCGCTCATCGGGCCATCGTGCTGCTCCAGGGGGATGTCCAGGCCCAGCAGCAATTCACCGGCACGGGCTTCCGCCGTGTAGCCGTCCATCTCTGCAAACTGAACTTCCAGATCCGCCACGGCCATACCGTCTTCTTCGCTCATCTCCGCCAGCGAATAGATGCGATCCCGCTCGGCTTTTACCCGCCATAGCTCTTCGTGGCCCATGATGACCGTATCCAGAACGGTGCAGTCCTCGTAGGCGAACTGGTCCTGGCGCAATTTGCCCAGGCGCTGGTTCTGGTCCACCATGACCTGGCCGGCAGAGGGGTCCAGATCACCCCCGAGAATTTTCATAAACGTGGACTTGCCACAGCCGTTGGCGCCGATCAGGCCATAGCGGTTGCCATTGCCGAATTTGACCGATACGTTTTCAAACAGGGGCTTGGCCCCGAACTGCATGGTAATGTTCGCGGTGGAAATCAAGAAGAGACCTATCAACAGTGAATACCGGGCAAAAGCCGGGTAAGAAAAACGGGCATTGTACAGGTTTGCAGCCAGAACCGTGAGACAGCAAAAACACGGATAAAAAGCACTTGCCTAAGCGCCCCGGGGCGGGCAGCATTCCAACCTCGGCAATGCCAACGCACGTTTTATTATTCTTTATCACCCCAACCAAGGAAACCGACACCATGACACAGGCAACAGCACGCCACATCCTCGTAGACAGCGAAGCAAAATGCGAAGAACTGAAGCAGGCCATCGAAGGCGGCCAGGACTTTGCGGAAGTGGCAAAGCAGCACTCATCCTGCCCCTCCGGCCGCAACGGTGGCGACCTGGGTTCTTTCGGCCCCGGCCAGATGGTTCCGGAGTTCGACAAAGTGGTATTCAGCGGTGAAGTGAACAAGGTCCTCGGCCCGGTCAAGACGCAGTTCGGCTATCACCTGCTGGAAGTCACCAGCCGGAGCTGATGGGTATAAACCTGGCACTTGACCTACCCGCTCGCAAAGCCCGGATATGGCAGTATCTGGCCTTTGCGGGCATCGTTCTGATAGCTCCCTTTTTCTTCATTGGCGGCCCGGGGTGGACCGACGGGCCACTGTACAAGTCCGCCTGGAATCTCGGGCACATCCTGTTCTTTGCACTGCTGACCCTTGCGATTCAACCCTGGCGGTTCTGGACCGGCTGGAAGCTCTGGGGGCTCGCAACCCTGGCAGTACTCCTGGTCGGGCTGGGCATAGAACTGCTGCAATACGGCACCAGCCGCCAGATGGACGGGCAGGACCTGTTCCGTAACCTGCTCGGCCTGTGGATCATACTTTTGATCAGCCCCGGAGCAACAGATCCCAGTCGCTCAGGGCTGGGCACCTGGTCGCTACGGATTGCAATTGCAGCACTTCTGGTTGCCGAAACTGGCGCCACCGCCGCTGTCGCCCTTCAGCAGTACAGGGTCAGCCAGTTGTTACCGGAACTCTACGATTTCAGCCAGTCAGACCCGTCCCCCTTCTGGAACGGAGCGATCGCAGCCGCTGACGTAGCAGGCCCGCAAAATGGGCTCAGACTATCCCTATCAACCGCCCGTTATTCCGGCGCAACCCTGCACAATTTTCCGGGCGACTGGCAGGGTTACGGGCAACTGGTGATATCGCTGGACAACCCACAGGACCAGCCTGTGCCCATCACCCTGCGAATCAACGATATCCAACACGATCAGGGCGACAACGATTACAGCGACCGGTTCAACACCCGCCTGACCCTGTCTCCCGGCCCGAATACCTTCCAGCTAGACCTTGACCGGATCAGGAATGCTCCGGCGACCCGCACCATGAATATGCGCGAGGTAAGGCGCCTGAAGCTTTTCACAACTGGCTTAAAGGCACCCAAAACCGTTTACCTGCGAGACCTCCGGCTGAAATGACGCATTCGTGTACATGGGCTAGTCTTAATGGACGTGCTCTTCGTAACGTACCCATTATCCATTAAACAGCATTTTTGGCTGTGGGCGGTGACATGAAGTTTCTCAAAGCGCAGATGGCCGCGCTTATTATTCTGTTTTCGACCCTGGCGCTGGGCCATGATGAGCGGCAACTGAGTATCAGCGTTGGTGACTGGCCTCCCTTTTTTGTGGCAAACGAGCCCGGGGAAGGAAGTGTTGCCCGCCTGGTCAGAGACATCTTTGCAGAAGCAGGTTATGAGGTGGAGTTCAACTTCCTGCCCTGGAAGCGGGCCTACCGCGAAGCAGCCGCCGGCAAACACGATGCTACCGCCATCTGGATGTATGCCGCCGACCGGGAGCAGGACTTCGTCTACAGCGACCCGGTAATGAACGAACGCTTTGTGCTATTTTACCGCAAGAACGCCCCCATACAGTGGAACCGCATGGAAGACCTTTCGGGTCTGCGGCTTGGGGGCAGCATCGGCTACAGCTATGGGCCAAAGTTCGACAGGGCAGCGGAAAATGGGGTTCTGGACGTGGAATGGGTGGCGTCCACGGAGCTCAACTTTCGTAGACTGCTGTTCGGCCGTATTGACGCCTTCCCCGAAGAGATCAACGTTGGCTACTATATTCTTCGACGGGAAACAGACCAGGAAGAGGCTCGACAGATTACCCACCACCCCGAGCCCGTTTCTGAAAACCAGAGCTTTTTGCTGTTTCCGAAAGAGGAACCGGACACAGAAAAGCTCCGGACGATCTTCAACCGAGGCTTGAAGACGTTCAGGGCCGATGGTCGCTACAAGACCTATTTCGATTCCAGGTCCCAGGTATCAAGCAATAAGCCAGGCCGATGACCTGCCAGCTCAGTCCAGCCGCCATGGGTTGGACGTCAGCGGTTCCGCCCCGCTCTCCCCGACCAGAACGGTATCACTGCAACCAATGCCCCAAAGCCCCGGAATACGCAGACAAACAGGCAGGTGAAACACCATGCCTTGCCGGAACTCCACAGATTCCCCGCGTGCAATAAAACCGGAGCCTTCCACCCATGACGGGGGAAATTGTGCGCCTACGGTGTAACCAAAAACCCCGGAGAAGAAAACCTCGTTCGCCAGAGGTGCCAGGGCCTGCTCCGCGGCCCTTGCGGCAGAATCAAAGGTCCGGCCGGGTACCATGGCAGCCTGCAGGGCTTCCACCAAACGGCGGCAGCCATCGAACACGGTGCGCATCCGGGCTGAGGGCTGACCGGCCACCACGGTACGCATCATCGGCGCTGTGTAGCGCTGCCAGACCGCACCGAACTCGAGAAATACCGCGTCGCCCTCCTGTACCGTGCAACGTTTGTGGTTGGTATGAATCACGCTGCTTCGCTGTCCCACGGTCACGATGGGCTGCATACTCATGAACTCACTACCCCCGGCCAACAGGGCCTGGGCGCCCACGGCAGCGATATCGTTATCAGTCATGCCGGGCCGAATGGCCGCTGCAGCGGCTTCGATACCCTGCCCCGTAATGCGGGCGCTTTGTCTGAGATAATCAATTTCTGCCGGAGACTTCACGATACGCAGGCTCTTGAGCATGCCGGATGCATCCACAAAACGGGTATCCGGCAGCCGTTGTTTCAGGCCTTCAACCACCCCCTGGCGTAGTGAACCATGCCAGTAATCGATACCCACGGTTGTTCCATGACCACCCAGAGCCTGAGCCAGCGGGTCGAGCACGTCGCTGATTCCCTCCCAGCGGTAGCCAAGCACGTTATCAACCCTTGTGGTAATCATCGCGGGGCCCGTTTCAATCGAGGGCACCTGAAGTGTCAGGGATCCGGCTGTGACGACCAGGGCCACATGAACGGAAACCTCAAACGTACTGTAACCGGTCAGGTAGAAGAGGTCAGATGGGTCTGTCAGCAACAATGCCCCCACGCCATCCGCTGCCATTCTGGCCCTGAGGCCATCCAGACGGCGGTCGTATTCAGCCTGGGGGAAGGGGCATTCCCGACCCCTGAGTTCTCTGGCCAGGGTTTTCTGGTAAGCGTTATAGTCCATGGGGTCGTCTCCGGGGCGGAGGAAAGGTTACTACTGGAGACTGGACCCAAACCGGCTGGTTTTCAAACCCTGACGAATTTCATTGCGGATTGAAGAAACGCGCCAACTGACTGCCTACCGATTCCACCGGCTCGGTAATTGAACGCTGGATGCTGTTGGTCGCCACTCGAGTGAACGCTGAACCCGCATCACTCTCGAGAAAACCGATATAGTCTTTCAGCTCGGACGTGGTCAGATCCTGATAGGTATAGAGATATCCGGCATAGACCTGTTGGGCGACCATGCCCCGCAACATGCTCCTCTGGCTTTCGATTTTCTGCTGCAGTTGCTCAAAGGTAGGCCCCTTGCTGCCATTGAAGGCGGCCATGGCCGAGGCCAGGCCCAGCTGGACGGCAACGGTGGTGTCCACGGCGCTTTCGGTGGCCCGGGCTGCCCTGTCAAAGCGATCAAACAACTCCGCCCGTTCGCTGCCCTTGAATTCTTTCTGTAACTGCGTAGCTTCGGCCTCAACTTCTTTCCAGACTGACGGCCTGGATGCCGCAATCTCTGCCTGAGTGATCTTCTCGGCCAGAGGCGTTTCGTACCACTCAAGCACCGAATTCAGCTGCTGATCGCTCATGCCCTGATCCAGGTCTTCGATCACCTGGGCGCGAATTTCTGCAACACTGAACGCATTGCTGACAATACTGCTGATGGTGTTGGCGACGAAGGGCTCTACGCGTCCGCTCTGCTTCAGGCCGTCACGGACACCCTGACTCATCATCGCCGGATACTGGGCGACAATCGCATCCACCGGGGAGGCCCGGAGCACGGAGTCGGCCAGAGGGCTGGCTGTGGCGGAAGTACATGCCAGCAAAAGAAAAAGTAATGCCGGTTTAACTTGGGATAGTGCGCGCATGAACCTAATATCCTGTGAGATCGGGCGTTTGTTATGCCATGGCGCCGGCGCCCCCTGCAAGCAAACAGCGCCGGTGTTTGATGACCATTTTGTAGTGTGGAGTATGAGAGCCCTGAACTGCCCATGAAGAAACGCCGTAACCGACTGAAAATCTGGAAGTCGCGGCTTCGCTGGTACGGACTTCCCTCACTGGGCCTGGTCATCGCCATTGTGGCGACCCAGCGGTTCAGCCTGCTGGAACCCGACCCACCGGCAAATACCGAGAACGTCTGTGAGATTTTCCGGGAACATCCGGTCTGGTATGACTACGCCAGCCGCTCGAAAGAGCGCTGGGGCACGCCTATTGCCACACAACTGGCATTCGTCTATTACGAGTCGTCGTTCCGCAGTCATGCCCGGCCGCCCCGCAGCCAGTTGTTCGGGTTCATTCCCTGGACCCGGCCAACCTCCGCATACGGCTACGCCCAGGCCCTCGACCCGGCCTGGGGCGAGTACCTGGAGGCAAACGGCGACGGGTTATCGGTGGTGCGTACCAACATGAAACACGCGCTGGACTTTGTGGGCTGGTATAACCACCTGACCAACCAGGAGGTGGGCATTCCTCTTACCAGCCCGGAGAAGCTCTATCTTGCCTACCATGAGGGCAGAACCGGGTACCAGCGGCAAAGCTACCTGGCCAAGCCGGCGGTGATGTCGCTGGCCGACAGGGTGCAAACCCGGGCCTTTCGGTACCACCGCCAACTCCAGAGCTGCGAGGAAGAGTTCCAGTGCTGGCGCTTCTATCAGTTCTGGCCGTTTTGCGGAGACTGGTAGAAATGCCGGTCAGGCCACCTCCCCCTCCACTTTCGGCGAGAGCTTTGCCAGCCTGGCAGTCAGAAACTCCATCACGATACGCACTCGTGCCATCTGCTGGGTTTCCTGGTTAACCATCAGCCAGAGGTCCACACCCTCACCCTCCAGGGGAGGAGATAGCCGCTTCAGTTCCCGGGCGCTGTCACCCAGGTAACAGGGCAAAGCTGCAAGGCCGGCACCGGCCCGCGCCAGGGCGTGCATGGCCTGAAGGCTGTTGCAACGGATAATAGAGGACGCGTTCTTCAGGTGTTTGCGATACCAGCGCCCGGTTGCCAGGTGGCTGAAACTCTCATCCGGCAGAATCCAGAGTTGCTGCTCCGGAGCATTCTCCAGATCCATGTGGGGATTGCGCTTACAGTACTTCGCCGCCCCATAGATGGCCGACTCGATGGTGCCAATACGCTCACCTTCGAGAGTGGCCTGGGGTTTGTTGACCGGCCGCAGGGTTAGGTCCGCCTCCCGATGGCTCAGGTTGAGCACATCGTTATCGGTGAGCACTTCCAGCTCGATATCCGGGTACTCCCGGACCAGCTCGGCAATCATTGGGCTGATCAGTGCATTGACCATGGTATCGGTGGCGGCAAGTCTGACTTTGCCCACGGGTGCCGAATCCTGTCCAACGAGCTGGCGCTCAAGGTTTTCCATATCGCCGGTCAGTCTTTCAGCTGCCCGGAAAGCGGTTTCACCCACCGGGGTAAGCTGAAGCCCGTCGCGGTTGCGCTCAAAAAACTGAACGCCCATCTGTTCTTCCATCTGGTCCAGACGACGGAGCACCGTGGTCTGGTGCACACCCAGTATTTCACCGGCTTTGGCGAGGGTTCCACCTATTGCCAGTGCGTGTATATATCGAAGATAATCCCAGTCCATAGCTACTGCATATTTGCAACATGAGTACGGAGTTTAACGTATTTGAACTGCAAAAAAGAAGGCGTATAGTTCATTACATAGTCAGCTAACCAATATTTTTTCAACCCACCAGATAAGGAGGAAGGCGCTATGACTCAAGCACATATCGCAACCGTACACCCCATGCCATCCAGTATCCTCCACAACAGTACTGAGGTCAGGCGCCAATACACCCGTGCAGCTGCAAGACAGGTCGTACAGGTTATTAGCCGGAAAATGGGTTCGTGGAGAAAGAAGGCAGCAACCGCAGCGCCGGAGATGCCCCAGATGATGCAGGGCGAGCACTAAGCGCCCCCTGTAAAGGAAGACAGATTTCATCAGCACCGGTGGCCCTGAACATTCAGGCCCACTGGTGTTTTCGTTTGTGGGCTCAGAATTCCCAGATCACTTTCTGTTTCTTGTAGAACCACTCATCCATTTTGCGGTTGTAGTAGTCCTCAATCACGTTCCGCTTGATCTTCATGGTGGGGGTCAGCATGCCGTTTTCCATGGTCCAGGGCTCCTTCACGACTACCACAAAGGCCAGTTTTTCATGGCCCTCGCATCCCCTGTTGACCGCATCCAGCTCCGCGGCCAGCTCCTGCTCCAGCTCGTCACGGCTGCCACCCGTTTCCAGCTCTTCACGCGCTTCTTCCGATAACAGCACCATCAGGCATGGCTGGGGCTGATTCGCACCGGCCACACACACTACCTCCGCTTTCGGATGGTTGAAGCGGTTCTCGATAGGCACCGGAACCACGTACTTGCCCTTGGAGGTTTTGAACAGATCCTTTACCCGGCCGGTAATCCTCAGGAACCCGTCCTTGTCGATTTCCCCCATATCACCGGTTTTCAGGAAGCCATCGTCGGTGATGTCTTCGCGGGTTTTCTCCTCATTCTTGTAATAGCCCAGCATTTGCCCCGGGCTTTTGACCTGAACTTCTTCTCCCTCACCCAGGCGGTGTTCCACACCCGGGTTGGTCACGCCCACGGTACCTGGCTTCGCTGTGCCCGGACGGTTGGCATGGGAATAACCGAAGTTCTCGGACATGCCATACACTTCCAGCAACTCCAGGCCCAGGTTGCGATACCAGGCAATGATTTCGCCTGAAAGCGGTGCGGCACCTGTAAGGGCTGCACGGCAATGGTCGAGCCCCAGTTGCTTGAGGACTTTCTTCTTTACCAACCGGTTAAGCAGCGGGATATTAAACAGCAGTTTCTGTTTTTTGGGCGGCAACTTGGCATTGACGCCGAGGTAGAATTTCATCCACAGCCGTGGCACCGAGAAGAACAGTGTCGGGCGAGCCCGCTGCAGGTCTTCCTGAAAGGTTTCCAGGGAATTGGCGAAATAGAGATGGAAGCCGTAATACAGCGACTGGGTTTCCACGGCGGCACGCTCCGCCACATGGGCAAGCGGCAGATAGGAGAGCATGCGCTCGTCCGGGGTGACCGGGAATATTTGCTGCAGGCCATCAGCCACGGAAATCATGGTGCGAAAACTGTGCATGACCCCTTTCGGGCGCCCGGTACTGCCTGATGTATAAACGATGGTCGCCAGGTCGTCGGGATCTGGCAGCTTTGGTGCCACCGGTTCCTGGCTGGCAATGATGTCGAGCCATTTCGGGGTATCGTCCCGGGGCGACATCGGCAGCGAAATAATCGGCAGATCGTCCGGGATGTGGCCCTTGATGTCGTTCCAGCCGTCGGCCTTGCCGTCCAGCTTACCCAGGAAAAGCAGCTTCGCCTCGCTGTGCTCGAGAACATAGGCTGCCGTATCGCCGTTCAACGTGGGGTAGAGCGGTACCGAAACGTGCCCTGCAGCCCAGGTGGCCAGGTCACACAGGATCCAGTGCGCGCTGTTTTTGCCCAGAATCGCGATATTGCTGCGCTCGGGAAGCCCCAGGGAGCCAAGATGCGCTGCCATGCGTGAAACCTGGTCCGCAGCCTGCTTCCAGGTAATGTCTTCGGTGCTTCCGTCCGGGAAAGGCTGGGTCAGATAGACATTGTCGGGAGTATGCTCTGCCCAATGGTACAGGCAGTGAAGGGAAGTCTGCTTTGCGCTGTCTACAGCCATCAACGGCTCCTTATTGTTATAATCCGGAATCACTTTATTTTTATCAGACTAAAGTATAGCCACGTAGATAGTACCTGTATTTGCGGTTTCCTCAAGTTCTCCACACCCTGCATCACCTCATCATCAAACCGGACAAATGCGACAGGCAACACATTTTATGTGGTGACATATGTCAATTATGGTCTAGAGTGTTCTGGTAAGCGTAAAGAAGAACAACAAAAAGGCCACTGTGGAGGTGCCTGTGAGAACAACAACACGCTCATCATTGATTTTCCCCGCCTGGGCCATTATCTGCACCGGCGCCGTGGCGTTTCTGTATTGCGCATCCGCGGGGCTTCTGACCGCCTGAGTGGCCCCCACGGACAAGTTCCGGGGCTTCCGCCAGAACGATTTGCAGCGTACCCTCCTTCGTCTCGTCAGGTAACACTGTCAACAAGGAAGGGTTCTGCCCCATGCAAGACTTGATTCTGTACCACTACGCCATGTCACCGTTTTCTGAGAAAGTCCGGGTGATGATGGGTTATGCCGGTCTTCCCTGGCAGTCCGTTATTGTGAAAGAGATGCCTCCCCGGCCTGCACTTTCCATTCTCGCGGGGGGCTATCGAAAAGTGCCAGTAGCCCAGAACGAGGCTGACATTTTTTGCGACAGCCGCGCGATTGCAGACGAAATCGTGCGCCTGAGCGGCAAAACAGAACTGAGCCTCGCTGACCAGCCACAGGATGTGATTGATTTCGTGCGCACCACGGATCTGGAGGTGTTCCTGGCCTGCGTAATCGCCGCCAGCGACGGCCGTATGCTGAAAAAGCTGGTCAGGGAAACCTCACTTTTCCACGCCTTCCGCTTCCTCAAAGACCGCATCACCATGGGCCGAAAATCCCGGGTCAAGGCGCTACGAGGGCCTCAGGCAAAGGAAAAGGTCATCTCCCATATCCGCACTATGGAGTCCATGCTGAGTGAGGACTTCCTGTTCGCAAGCACTCCCTGCATCGCGGACTTCTCCGCCTATCATGGCCTCTGGTTTGTGTGTGAACTGGCCGGCAAGCCCTGGTTACGGGACTTTCCGAAGGTGAAAGCCTGGATGGCGCGGATGAAGGCCTTCGGTCACGGCGAATTCCGGGAGATCACCGCCGACCAGGCACTGGACATCGCCCGTGACGCCTTGCCCCGGACCATGGAAGCTGCAAACGAGGACCCGCTTGCCGGAAAGAACGTGGAAATTGCACCGGATGATTACGGACGGGAGCCCGTCACCGGCAAACTGGTATATGCCGATAACCAGGCACTGGTTCTGGGACGTTCCCATAAGCGGGTGGGACAGGTACACGTGCACTTCCCCCGCCAGGGATTTGCGGTCAAGCCGGCCTGAAATCTCAGGCCGGCCTTTTTTCAGGACTGTTGCGCTCGAACGCCGCCAGAACCGACGTCAGGAAATCATTCATCAGCGATCGCGAGGCGCGACTGTTCTCAGCCCCTCGCGTTTCCTGAAGCGCCTGGGAGTCATCCAGCAGTTTCTGCATCAGGCCTTCCAGTGTCCGCACATCAAGGCCTTTCCCTGCAGACTCCCGCGCCACCTCCTGAATCTCACGGGCCAGCCCGCCTAGCGGACGTAACTGGGTGTTGGCAGACGGTTCCCGGGAAATGGATTCGTACGCCACCGCAGACACCATGCGTGTTGCAGACAGGCTCAGGCTGAAGCTCGCGAGCTCGCTACCGCCCAGGTTCAGCGATTGCGCAGTGCGGAACGCGCCCTGGATATCGCCACCAAAAAACCTTCCGGAAACGTCCTGAACCTTTTCGAACAGCCCTGCCAGTGCCTGCCGTTCCCCCTCATCAAGACTGCCTTCCACAGCCAGCGAGTAGCGGCCGGAGAACACGGTGGCAGAGCCTGCTTCCGCGGACCGAACGCCGTTACTCTCCGTGGAGCTTGCGGCAATCCCCGTATATCGCTGTTCGTCCATGCGAATGGTAACCCGGTCGCCATCACGGGTGGTTACTTCAAACGCAAAGCTGTCCCGTGTGGCACTCTCAACCAATGTTGCAGCGGGTGCGCTATCAGCTGGCCGGACGCCAGGGGCTCCATTCTGCAGATAACGGGACTCCAGCGCGGCAAGTCCGTCCTGAATACGGTTGAACCCGTCGTCAATGTCGCTGTTGAGCTTCCCGGTCATCAGACCCAATGCTTCAATCTGCTCACGAGCTTCAGAGAAACCCTGCTCAATGCCGCGACGGGCATCCGCCATCAGGCCCGACAGGCGTTCGGTGCCGGCACCGGCGGCCGCTTCCTTCTCAAGACGCTGCTGAACAAACCCCAATACACGGCTGGCAACATCCGCAGCTGTTGGGGGTTCAAACTGATTCCGGGCAGAGCCTGGAGTTTCGGAGCCGGATCTTCCGAGGCGCTGTTCCAACTGCTGCTCCAGTCTTTTACGCAGCACATTGATAGCGTCTTCGGGCGTCCGGATAGGGGTCTGGTCCCGGTTCTTGACGGTTACGGGAACGGAGTTATCGTTTGATGACCGGTTCCCAGCCGGCTCCGCACCCGAACGGCCGGGCATGCCGGAACCCGGGAAGTTAATTGGAGAAACCATATCGCCTACCCTCTCAATCTCTGGGACAGGCCACGAGGTCTTCCCGCCGCCTGCCAACGGTTATCGGCAGGTAGAGGGCAGGCGTTAAGATCGTTTTGGTATTAACACCAGGTGATTAGGCAATTCGTTTTTCTCCCGGGTCGCCGGCACCTGCTCACGGAGCTGCTCGCCGCAGCTTTCAATACACTCCAGGAAGCCCGCCAGGGTATTGCCGCTGCGCACCTGGTCGGTAAAGGTTTTGACAATATCTTCCCAAACCTCGTCACCCACTTTTGAAGAAATTCCCTGGTCCACAAGGATTTCCACATAGTGTTCGGCTTCCGATACGAAAATCAGCATGCCAACACCACCTTTGGTGTGATGCAGGTTTTGCTCAAGAAATTGCCGTCGCGCCATATTGGAGGCCCGCCAGAATCGCACGGGGCGAGGAATCATATGGTGACCCACCCCCGGGAACTGGAACAGCAGGCAAAGCACGATAAAGGTTGCCCACTGGGCAACCAGCAACCAGTCGGCGCTGAGAGTCCCGGTGAAGTAATTGATCGCACCGGGTATCAACAGGGCAATAATTCCCGCCCAGAGCAGCGGTATGTAGGAGTAGCTGTCGGAGGCATCCGCCAGCACAGTCACCAGTTCGGCGTCGGTTTCCCGCTCTACGTCAGAGATGGCCGCAGCCACCTGTTGTTGTTCCTTGTCTGTCAGTAGCGTCATGTTTGTTCCGAGTTTGCTGAATCAGGGGTTCCGTGTTTGAGCATCTTTTGACCAGGCATGGCTACCAACCGCCGGAGGCTCCACCACCGCCGAAGCCACCGCCTCCGCCGCTGAAACCGCCACCGCCGAAACTCCCACCGCGACCACCGCCGAGCCCACCGAGAAGAGCGCCGGCCAGTATGGCACTACGACCACGACGGCCGCTCCCGAAAAACGCCAGCAACACGATAATGAAGACCAGTATGCCGAGCGCAGGATGAGGTTTGTCCTGCTGCGTATCGGAACGCTGGCGCTCAGGTACCGCAAGAGGTTCTCCACCCAGTACCTGCACCATGGCCGCAGCACCATTGGCGATCCCGCTGGCAAAATCGCCCTCCCTGAAGGCAGGGGTAATGATCTGGTTGATAATGGTCGCGGAGGTGGCGTCGGTAAGGCGGCCTTCGAGGCCGTAACCGACTTCGATACGGATTCGTCGCTCGTCTTCAGCAACAATCAGCAGCGCCCCGTTATCCTCACCTTCCTGGCCAATCCCCCAGTGCCGGCCCAGTTGATAGCCATAATCCTCGATGGCGTAGCCCTGCAGATCGGGAAGAGTGACCACTACGACCTGCTCGGTGGTCGCCTGTTCATGGGCTTCCAGCATCCGGCTGAGGTTGGCTTCCACCTGCTGCGGAAGCATGTCGGCCTGATCCACAACGCGGCCCGTCAACTCCGGGAATTCCGGAGTGGACTGGGCCAGTGCTGAGGCCTGCAATAACAGGCTCAAGGCGATAAACAGGGCAAGCCGGCGCAACTTAACAGGCATCAGAATTCCACCTGGGGCGCGTCTTCCGCATTCGGGGCCGTTGCTTCAAAATTGGCTCGTAACTCCATGTCGCTATAAAGGAAGCTGTGCCACAGCCGGCCCGGGAAGGTGCGAATCTCGGTATTGTAGCGCTCGACCGCCTGGATAAAGTCCCGTCGGGCCACCGAGATGCGGTTTTCGGTGCCTTCCAGTTGGGACTGCAACGCGAGGAAATTCTGGTTTGACTTCAGGTCAGGGTACCTCTCGGAAACTGCCATAAGCCTGCTCAACGCACTGCTCAGCTCACCCTGGGCTTGCTGAAACTGCTGAAGTTTCGCAGGATTATTAAGGATGCTCTCGTCCACCTGAATCGACGTGGCCTTTGACCGGGCCTCAATAACGGCCGTCAGGGTTTCCTGCTCCTGTTTCGCAAAACCCTTGACCGTTTCAACCAGATTTGGCACCAGATCTGCGCGCCGCTGATACTGGTTTTCCACCTGCGACCAGGCCGCCTTGACCTGCTCGTCATAGGTGGGAATGTTGTTGATCCCACATCCGGACAGCAGCAGGGCCAGTAATGCCATGGTTGCCAGACGGATGTTGAATCGGCCGGGCACGGCCGTGCTCACGTAGCGCATAATGTATCAGTTCCTTGATGATTAACGGGCTGGTTGCCTGGAAGCCTAGAACATTAACACACTTCCGCCACGGCATCTGCGCCCGCCCAAACCACTGTATACATATACAGATCTCTTCGATATACTCCCGGCGACTCAATGAACCCCACCAGACACGACACCGTGCGGGAACACACTGGAGAACATCATGGCCGTACAAGCGCTGTATTACTCGGAGAGGGACGGACTGGAGATGGCACTGAAAAACCCCGACACAATGCTTTTCTCGTCCAAAGCCGAAGCCGACGCCCGCGACAAGGTACTGGAACTGGCAGAGGAAATTACCCAGTTCCTGCAGGCGCGGGTGGAAGGCATGGACGAAGCGATGGCCGAGAAGGCGGCGCTGGCCATTGCCGAGGAGAAAGACCTGTTTGGCAAGGCGCTCAAGAAGCCGTCTTTGCTGAACGAGCAGGCGCAGCCGGATTCCGACTGATCTCCGCCCGCTTTATTGCCACTCAGCGGCGAAAACGCGTTTCCAGCACTACCGCTGAGTTGGTTCGCTCCACTCCCTCCAGATTGCCTATCTCATCCAGTACGGCGCTGAGCTCCTCCAGCGACTGCGCCTGAACGATGGCGATCAGGTCATACTCGCCGCTGACCGAATACAGCTGGGATACCTGGCTGATCTGCTCAAGGGCGGTGTTGGTTCGCGCGGTCAGCTTCTGAAAAACTTTGATCGACACGTGTGCCTCTACCTGATGCGCCGAGAACTCCCCGCCCAGTTGCACAGAATACCCACGAATGACCCCACTGGTTTCGAGTTTCGCTATGCGATTCTGCACCGTTGAGCGTGACACATTGAGCGCGCGGGCCAGGTCAGAAATGCTGGAGCGGGCGTTCTGGCGGAGCCGCAACAGCAACTCCTGATCTTGCTTTCCGAGCATATTGTCCATCCTTTATGTCATTTTGAAGCTATAAACTATCATTATTGATATTTTGAAACTACAAACTGACACCCTGCTTCATCATACTGTCCTCATTAATCTTTACCCGCACGCAGCCAGTAACAGTTGAGGATGTCACCATGATTATTCGCCCGGTCGCCATGACAGACCTCCCTGCGTTACAGCAGATAGCAGTGGAATCCGGCCCCGGGTTCACTTCTCTGGTAGATGACCCCGGTTTCCTTACCCGGAAAATCCGGCACTCCATGGCAAGTTTCGGACGCACCGTGCAGTCGCCCGGCGATGAAGGCTACCTGTTTGTTCTGGAAGATCCGGAAACCGGCGACCTGATGGGCACCACCGGCATTGAAGCCTCAGTAGGCATCCAGCGCCCGCTGTATCATTATCATCGCAGTCAGGTGGTACACCATTCACCGGATCTGAACCTGCTGCGGCGCCTGGAAGTGCTCAACCTGTGCAACCACTACACCGGCTGCAGTGAGATCTGCACATTGTTCCTGCGACCGAAGTTTCGCCGGGTGCAGGCGGGGAAACTGCTTTCTCGGGTGCGATTCCTGTTTATGGCACAACATCCGCAGCGATTTGCGGACACGGTCATCGCTGAAATGCGCGGGGTCTCGGATGAGAGCGGCCAGTCCCCTTTCTGGGACTGGTTGAGCGAACATTTCGTGGATCTTGACTTCGACACAGTGACCCGGATGGTGGGGACCGGTAATAACGGTTTTATTGCGGATCTGATGCCCCGGCACCCGCTCTATACTCACCTCATGGCCGAAAATGCCCGAGCGGTTATCGGTCAGGTACACGATAATACCCGCCCTGCCCTGAACATGCTTGAGGCCGAAGGCTTCCGCCATACCGGTTACGTTGACCCCTTCGACGGAGGGCCTACGGTGGAGGCCAGGCTGACTGACATCCGGACAGTGTCAGCCTCCGTAGGCTGTCGGGTCCAGGTTATTGAAGACATTGAACCGGCTCTGGATAAATGGCATACCGGCGGCCAGGGCCGGATACTGGCGATCACCAATACCGGAACGGAAGATTTCCGCGCCACCATCACTACTGCCGCCAGGTACCTGCCCACACGCAACCTGTTGCAGGTGCCGGTAACACTGGCAAACACGCTCGGCCTGAGTAACCATGGGCAGGCACGGTTTACTGAACTGGCCGCCGCCCGCACCGGCAGGCAACCGGTAGCTATTCCACTTTGCCAACAACAGGAGGCGCTTCATGCACACCGATAGAGACACACTGTTCGGTCGTCTTTGGGATAACTATTGTGAAGTTACCCCCTCTGCCGAGGATATCCATCGCCTGCTGGACGACACCCAGGGTGGTGAAATCGTCAATGACCATATCGCCCTGCGTACCTACAACCTCGAAAAGGTGAATCTGGACAAGCTGGCGGAGCACTTTCTGGCGCTGGGTTACCGGGAGGGCGGCGAGTACCACTTTGAAGCCAAGAAACTCTATGCCAGGCACTATGAGCACCCGGACCCGTCCGCCCCCAAGGTATTTATTTCCGAATTGCTGGTCGAGCAATGCTCCGAACCGTTGCAGGCCGTTGTCCGGAACCTGGTGAGCAAGATGGACCCAGCAGCAGTGACTGCCGATAACTTCCTATATTCCGGGCGGCACTGGGACATCAACTACCGCACCTACCAGGCCATGCTGGAGGAAAGCGAATACGCTGCCTGGGTGGCCGCCTGGGGATTCCGCGCCAACCACTTTACGGTAAGCATCAATGCCCTCAGCCGTTTCAGGACAGTGGCGGAAATCAATCAGGTACTCAAGGACAATGGTTATCGGGTAAACAGCTCAGGCGGGGAAATAAAGGGGTCGCCGGAAGAGCTGCTGGAACAGTCCTCTACCATGGCAGACAGGGCAGAAGTGCAGTTTTCCGATCAGAGAGCGGCCATACCCAGTTGTTTCTATGAATTCGCCCTGCGGTACCCGAAACCGGACGGGCAACTTTACAGCGGGTTTGTCGCCGCCTCTGCGGATAAAATCTTCGAAAGCACGGATAGTCGGGGCTGATATCCAGGCTGGCTATTGCCCTGTGGTGACCAGATTATCGCAGATCACTCTCAGGCAGGCAGGCCGACATTTTACCGTCAGCGGAGTCTTCCCGGCGATCTCCCCGTCCATGGTAATGGTTTTTGATGAGCGAGTGGTCACCCTCACCACCGGGCTCTTCAGTTGCACGACCGTACTGGATCGCTTCGGCGAACTGTGACTGAGGCGGACGAGAAGAAAGGCCCATAAAAGCTGGAACAGCGACCGCGGGCGAACGGCAATCACATCCAGTTGGCCATCGCCGGCGGATGCCTCGGGAATCTCGGTGCCACCGCCGAAGAATGCTCCTGAGGAGATGGCGATAGTGAGCCAGCGCCCGGTCATCCTGCCTTTATCGGTTTCGATTACGCCGTGAAAACCTCGGTACGCTGCCAGTTTCTGTAATAACGCCGCCCCGTAACTGAACCGACCGAGATAACGCTTGGCTTGCCCTGAAGACTCCCTTACGGGGAGTGTGCCGAGGCCAATATGGGCAACATTCAGGAACCTCCCTTGGGTGGCGACGGCAACGTCTACCATGCGGGTTTTGCCTGTGGCCACCAGATCACAGATCTGCTGGGGGTCGTCCGGAAGCCCGAGATTACGGGCAAAGTCGTTGGCCGTGCCGGAAGGAAGCACTGCCAGGGTAGCTCCGGAATCCACGCAGAAACCTGCTGCCGCATTCACCGAGCCATCACCTCCTGCGGCAAGCACAACATCGTCTGGCTCAACTTCGCTTGTCCATGCGGTGTCGTCGAGGTTACAGTCCCGGATACTGGAAATACCGGCCGTTTCCAGATGCTTACGCCAGAAATCCGCGCCGCGACTGCCTTCCTCCCCTGCCTTGGGGTTTGCCATCAACCAGTAGACCATGACAGTCATTCGCTCCCTGAGCCAGTGTGGTAAAACGGGCGTAAACAGGTATAAGTCATAAACCGGAAACGTGCCATAAAGATGGGTAACGTTTAATCTGGTGGCAACACACGGATCAGATTGCGCGGACCCGACCAGGATAGAAGGGAGCCCAATGCTTGAGGAAGTCAACGTAGTACTGCTGGGAGCAACTGCCAGTCTGCTGGCGGGCCTGGGTACCGGGGTTGGTGCACTGGGTGTCTTCCTGGTGCGAAAACTCACGCCGCAACTGCAGGATGGCATGCTCAGCGCGGCCGCCGGAGTGATGCTTGCAGCGTCGTTCTTTTCGCTGCTTCTTCCCGGTATTGAATACGGCGAAGAGCTCACCGGAGCAACCTGGACGGCGGCACTGATGGTGATTGCCGGCCTTCTTATGGGGGCGGGGCTGCTTTTCAGTATTCACCAGCGGCTGCCTCACGAGCACTTCACTCTTGGGCGCGAGGGGCCGGACAGCGCCCGAATCCGCCGAATCTGGCTGTTTATCATCGCCATCGCCTTGCACAATTTCCCCGAAGGCATGGCGGTGGGTGTGGGCTTCGCCGGTGGCGATATCGGCAACGGTACCGCTCTGGCGGTTGGCATCGGGCTACAGAATATCCCCGAGGGCCTGGCGGTGGCGGTCTCACTGCTGGCCATTGAGCACTCACGGGTAAAATCCTTTGGTATTGCTGTGCTGACAGGGTTACTGGAACCCGTTGGCGGCCTTTTCGGAAGCGCCATGGTGTGGCTGGCAGAACCCATCATGCCCTGGACTCTGGGCTTTGCGGCAGGGGCGATGCTGTTTATTATCAGTGACGAAATCATCCCTGAAACCCATCGCGGCGAGTACAAGACCCTGGCCACGTTTTCCCTGCTGGGG
>JAWWAM010000002.1:0-22216 GCA_033721715.1 Marinobacter sp. | reverse complement strand
GGTATTAATCGTATCACCTAACTCATCCTGGTGGCTGAGGAGGTGATAGCTCACCCCACCCAGTTCCGCCATGCGGTCGATTTCGTGGTGATGACCAGTGTTATAGAACAACACGTTGCCATCGTCGCGAGTCAGCAAATATGCATGTGTGGTCAGCCCGGGAAAGGGACTTTCCACCTCGGTTTCCCATAGATCACTTTGAACCTGTCTCATGCATTTCTCCTCTTTTTTGCACCACTGATTGCTCCACGTTCGACAGAATCCTAAAACCTCAAGTAAACTTCAGGTCAACAACCGGAGAGATTGGGGATTGCTATGGCGAGCATAGGCAAAGATGAGATCAGGACTGCCCTGAGCGTGGGGGAAGTCGCGGAACGCAGCGGGGTTGCCGTTTCAGCCATACATTTTTACGAGAAAAAGGGGCTGATCGACAGTTGGCGCAACGCCGGCAACCAGCGACGCTTCCATCGGGACGTATTGCGGCGCATTGCCATCATCAAGGTGGCTCAACGGCTCGGAATTCCACTCTCGGAAATTGGCGAGGCACTGGCGACCCTTCCCACCGGCCGAACGGTTACCGCGAAAGACTGGGAAAAACTGTCAGAAAACTGGAAGGCCGATCTGAACCGGCGGATCGAGATGCTCGTCGGGCTGAGGGACCAGCTGAGCAGTTGTATCGGCTGTGGATGCCTCTCAATAGACGCCTGCAGACTGCGAAACCCATGGGACGAACTCGGCGACGACGGCCCGGGAGCAAGGTTGCTGGAAAAAAGCTGAAACCCTCCCTCCAGGCCTGCACACAGTCGGCTGGATTACTTCGCCCAAAGCCCCAATAAGCAAACCCGCGAAATTGCAGAAAGCTTTGGTGCCCATTCGGTAGAGCTGAGCGCACAAAGGGCTGCCCAGGCACCGCCGTGGTGGCAACACTGGCCGAGACGCTGTCACCTCAAGGCGCCGCAGGCCGGGATCTTTACCTGCGCCGGCGGGAGGAAGCGGCGCGGCTTGGACTGGGCGGGCGAAACCACCCTTGAAAACAGGGGTTTTCGGGGCTATGACCGAGCGTCGGTGGTCTCGCTGCCAGCCTCATGCCCCATGCAGCATTCATCCCGAAGAAACCCCGTCAACTCTTCCAGCAATTCAAAGTTTGGCAGGCACGTAATAACACGGCTTCGCTTTACCTGCCGGATGAGGCCGGCGTTGGCCATGCGCGACAAGTGATGGGAAAGGGTTGACCCCGGGATATCGAGCTGGCGCTGCACCTCACCAACAGACGCCCCATCGTGGCCCGCCTTCACGAGATACCTGAAAATCGACAGTCGATGGATGTTTCCGAGCTCAGCAAGACATACTGCCGCTTCTTCGTTTGTCATTACCATTGCCTTTAATTCGATAATTCTAGAAATATACTTGACATGAAACCGCAGCACAATTTAACTTAATATTTCCATACATCTAGAAATATCGAGGTTATCATGTCACAGGAAATGCAAGACACCCTGGGTATGTTCGCTTTTCTCGCCATAGAGTTATCCGTTCTGTTCCTGTTGATCAGCTTGCTGGTTGGCGTATTGCAGCGGTATGTGCCCCAGGAAAAAATCGCCGCGCTGCTCAGCGCCCGGCGTGGGCGTAGCTATCTCCTTGCTGCGTTACTGGGTGCCATTACACCCTTTTGCAGTTGCTCCACAATCCCGCTACTCAAAGGCCTCATCCGGGCCCGTGCCGGGTTCGGTCCGATGATGGTTTTCCTGTTTGCCTCTCCGCTGCTGAACCCAATCATTGTGGCACTGCTTGCAGCAACCTTCGGCCTGAAACTCACGAGTATTTACGTTACCGTAGCCTTCCTTGTGTCCGTCATTGCGGGGTGGTCGCTACAACGGCTTGGATTCGAACGCTACGTTCTGGATGTCGGCTTCGTTAAAGGTGGCTGTGGGGCCGCACCCGTTAAAACCGAGGCACCTGCTGATACCGGGTCTTCGCCATCCCGGGAAAACCATGGCGGAAGTGGTTCGGCCGTTGCCTATAGCCAAGCCTATGCTGAACCGATGGTGTCGTATTACGTTTCGTTCCTTGCGGATATCCGGGCGGGTAGATTCGAGGGTCTCTGGCAAAATGCCTGGTCGGATTTCCAGAAAGTGCTCCCGTACCTGATCATTGGAATTACCATAGGAAGCGTCATCTATGGGTTCGTCCCCACGGGTTTGCTCACTGATTACGCCGGTTCAGACAATCCTTTTGCCATACCGGTAGCCGCCGTGATCGGTATTCCGCTCTATATCCGTGCTGAAGCCGTTATACCGCTCGCCGCCGCGCTGTTGGGCAAGGGCGTCAGCGCGGGGGCAGTTATGGCCCTGATTATCGGCAGTGCGGGCGCAAGCCTGACAGAACTGATACTGCTGAAGTCCCTGTTCCGTCCTGTGCTTCTGGCCGTGTTCCTGTTCGTGGTCCTGGGTATGGCAGTCGGTGCCGGTTATGCAACATACCTGCTGTAGAGCGCTATAAGGGAACTTTGCCCCGCAAGGCTTTGGTTTTGCCTTTTTTGGTTTTTTTATCGACACGCCGGCGCTGTGAGCCCTTGGTAGGGCGAGTGGGCCGGCGTGCTTTCTGCAGCTTTACCGCTTCCTGAATCAGTTCTTTCAGGCGCTCGAGGGCATCCTCTTTGTTGAGCTCCAAAGTGCGATATTTTTGCGCCTTGATAACAATGATGCCTTCTTTGCTGATGCGCTGGTCAGAGAGCGCCATCAGCCGTTCCTTGTAGAATGGCGGCAGACTGGAGTTGGGAATGTCGAACCGCAGGTGCACTGCAGAAGCCACCTTGTTCACATTCTGGCCGCCGGCTCCTTGGGCCCGAATCTGGGTCAGTTCGATCTCCCAGTCTCCCAACTCTACCGCATTGGATATTTTCAGCATGACTGTTCCGTTAGCCCGATGGATTCTCGCAGGCTGGCGTCCAGTTCATCGCCATCCAGACGCTGCTCACTGATGAGCTCGATGCGGGACAAATCCCTTGGCTCACATTCAGACACCGACAGGGCACCGTCGGCCATATTGATGGTCCGCCAGCCGTCACTGGTATGAACCACCGCCTTGAACCGGATAAAACGACTATCCATGGAAAACGCCAGCAACGCCGTTTCGGAAAACACCGTCTCTGGATGTACCCGCCAGCCCAGGCTGAAATGGCCCTGCCCCTGATTACTGACACGTTGCCAGGGTTCATCCCGGATATCCGGGGTGGGCGCGGGCTCTGCCGAATTATGGTGGTGGTGAGCGTGGGGTGACCCGACCTCTGACAGCGTAGTTTCGCCATCAAGCCATCCGATGTCCATCTGGCCCTGGCGGGTATGGAACACAGCAGTTTTTGCTGGCCGCAGGCGGGCCACCCAGTTATCAAAATGAGTAACCTGCTCCGGCTGGCAGAGGTCAGTCTTGTTGGCCACCACAATATCCGCCGCGGCAACCTGATCCCGGAACTGTACATTTTCCAGCACCCTGGGTTCCTCCAGCCTCCGTGGGTCGACCAGGCACACCACCGGCCCCAGTGTCAGCACATCCCGGTAATGCTCCCCCGTCAGGGTTTCGAGAATCTGTGAAGGATGACCAAGACCGGTAGGCTCAATCAGCAACCTGTCCGGCCTCGCCTTGTGGATCAGTTGATTGAGGCCAATCTGCATCGGCAATCCGGCCACACAGCACATGCAACCGCCGGGGACTTCCCGCACGAAGGCCCCCTCGGTTTCCAGCATGGCACCATCAATTCCCACCTCACCAAATTCATTCACCAGAACGGCCCACACTTCTCCGTCCGGCTTTTTCTTGAGCAGGTTCAATATGGCCGTGGTTTTGCCCACGCCCAGAAAACCAAGCACCAGGTTGGTAGGTATTGGTGAAGTCATAGAGTGTCCGTGTTGGTAAATAAAAGAATCAGAACAGCCAAGTGTTATAACATAACACTGTAGTATTCCCCTAATACCCGCTGCCGCGCGGCCCTTGTTAATGTATTCAGGCTACCATCAACAAGCACAAGGAGAAGGGTATGAGCGGTAAAAAAATACTGATGATTACCGGTGATTTCACCGAGGACTACGAAACCATGGTGCCATTCCAGGCACTGCAGGCCGTGGGCCACACGGTTCATGCAGTCTGCCCGGACAAGAAATCCGGAGACACGGTGGCCACGGCTATCCACGATTTCGAAGGCGACCAGACTTATTCCGAGAAGCCTGGCCACCGGTTTGCCCTGAATGCGGACTTTGCCGGGCTCAACCCCGCCGATTACGATGCTCTGGTCGTGCCCGGTGGCCGCGCGCCGGAATATCTGCGCCTGAACGAGGACGTGAAGAGCCTGGTACGCCACTTCTTCGAGGCCGATAAACCGGTGGCGGCCATCTGCCATGGCGCTCAGTTACTGGCTGCTGCGGGCGTACTTGAAGGCCGCGAGTGTTCCGCCTACCCGGCCTGCCAGCCGGAAGTGGAACTTGCCGGAGGGCGCTTTGCCGCCATCGACGTTGACGCAGCAGTGACCGATGGTAATCTGGTGACAGCACCGGCATGGCCGGCCCACCCTCAATGGCTGGCACAGTTTTTCAAACTGCTGGACAAGTGACCGGAGCGGGGCCGTTACTGCGGCCCCGGATTCATGAGGAAAACGCCATGTGCAAACTCTTCATCCACGCGGATTCCGACCTCTGGGTCAGCCGCACCCACTCCCTGCGTATCGACGGGGTGGTTACCAGCATTCGCATGGAAAACGCCTTCTGGAATGCCCTCACGGAGATCGCCGCCCGGGATGGTATGAATCTGCCCCAGATGATCACCAGGCTTTATCACGAATCCATCGACGCCGGGCACGATCTTGGCAACTTCACCTCCTTCCTGCGGGTATGTGCCATGCGGTACGTTGCACTCCAGCTCAGTGGCGATATTCCCCGGGATACCCAGGTACCTATCGCGTCACTGGATGCCGACAAGATACTCGCCAGGAACATGGACCAGAAGCCCCCCAGCGAAGCGACTCACTGAGCGGCAACTGCAGCTTTATTCCAGCGGAGGCGTTGGTCGCACCAGAATTTCGTTAACATCCACGTGTGGTGGCTGGGACACCGCGTACATCACCGCCTGGGCGATGTCGTCCGGTTTGAGGGCGTTCGCCGGGCTTTCATCAAAGAACGGTGTATCCACCATCCCCGGCTCGACCAGAGTGACACGAATGCCGGAGCCCCGAAGCTCCTCCCTGACGCCATAACCAATGGCAGAGACCGCCCACTTGGTAGCGCTGTACATAGAGCCCGGTATGGTTACCCGGCCGGCGGCAGAGCCGGTCAGCAGCAGATGCCCCCGGCTTTTGCGCAGTGCCGGCAAGCAGCACTGGACGGTCAGCCCGGCACCGTAGATATTGGTCAGGATCATGTCCTTCCAGACCTCATGATCGGCGCCACTGAACCCCCCGGGCTCACCACCACGACCAGCATTCACAAACACCGCATCAATCCGCCCGAACGTCGCCAGGGCGTTGTCTACTACAGACTGCTGGTCCTCCATGTTCTGGACATCACAGCGGGCAATCATTACCCGTTCGCTCCCGCCCAGGTCCGTTTGCAGCTGTTTCAGTTTGTCTTCAGAGCGGGCTGACAGAACCAGGCGGTAACCTGCCTTTTGCGCTGCCCGCGCGGTTGCCTCACCAATTCCGGATGAAGCGCCAGTGATCAGCATGACCGGATCGTTGCTCATAGACTCTCTCCTGCCTCAGGTGTTTCTTCCAGTGTTGCAGATTGACTACGCAATCTGAAGCAGCTGCAGATCACTTCGGGCATGAGGGTTCCGGCACTAATTTCAGGTAGTATACGCCCAGAGATGCCGGCCAGAACGATTTGCCGGCCAGGCGAACCAGGCAACCGACGGATTTATGAAGATACCGAAACGATTACAGCCCCTTGTCGACGACGGCATGGTGGATGAAGTGTTGTACCAGCTGATGAGTGGCAAGGAAGCACAAGTGTTTGTGGTGCGCTGTGGCGATAGTGTGCGCTGCGCCAAGGTTTACAAGGAAGCCCAGAAACGCAGCTTCAAACAGGCCGTGCAATACCAGGAAGGGCGCAAGGTTCGTAACAGCCGCCGCGCCCGGGCCATGGGCAAGAAAACCCGCTACGGCCAGAAGGAACAGGAAGATGCCTGGCTGAACGCTGAGGTAGATGCCCTGTACCGGCTAGCCGCTGCCGGTGTACGGGTACCGGAACCTTTCGGGTTCGTGGATGGCGTGCTGTTGATGGAAATGATCGCCGATGAAGACGGTAAGGCTGCGCCACGGCTGGATGACGTCACACTGACGCCGGAGCAGGCCCGGGATTACCACGGCAAGGTGATTGCTGATGTGGTGCGCATGCTCAGCGCCGGGCTTATTCACGGAGACCTGTCCGAGTTCAATGTACTGGTAGACGCCACCGGCCCGGTCATTATCGACCTGCCCCAGGCGGTGAATGCATCGGGAAATAACAGTGCCGAACAGATGCTGGAGCGGGACGTGGACAACATGCGCCGGTATTTCGGTCGTTTCGCCCCGGAGTTACTGAACACCGATTATGGCAAGGAAATCTGGGCGCTCTATGAGTCCGGCGACCTGCACCCCGAGAGCCGACTGACTGGTTGCTTCGAACACGACACCGAAAGCGCCGATGTCGACGAACTGATGGCGGTTATCGACGCTGCCAAGGAAGAAGAGCGCGAGCGCCAGGAGCGCATGCGGGACGCCGAGTCAGACGATGACTAGCCGGGCTCGGCGACAAACCTGCCCACTACGCGATCTGAGAGCATCTGGTGGGCAAGTGCCGGGTAAGGCAGGTAATGGCTGAGCAGAAATATAACTGCTGCGAGGTTCAGGCCGGAAGACAGCCCGACGTACGCAGCCCAGGCCGCAAACAGCGCACCGAGAAATCCACCATACGTCCACAGCACCCGCGCACGCTCGTCACTGCTCGGCACCCGCTTCAATACGCGGGCCACCGACCAGCTGATATAAGTCGCGATCAACGCCGCGATAATCACTGAAACCAATACGCCCGTCACCTCGAAAAGGAACCGCACCAGATAATTGGCAAGAAAAAACAACACAATGGCGCTGACGGCAATAATGGTTATCCGCGAGCGTTTCAGATCTCCCATAGACAGAATCCCGGCTGGTTAAATCAGATAGTTTGCACTGTTTTAACATTCCGGGAATCAAGAAGCGACTTTGCTTCCTGAAGTTGCTCTGTGCTGGATGCGTGAACTGTCAGTACGTACTTGCCTTTGCTTAATGCGGACTGTGCCTTCATCAGATAGGGTGTGTGATCCGGGCGGATCGTCACCGCCCCTGCGAGTAACAGCCCCACCATCAGCCCTAACGCGGCAAGTACTGAGGCGGCCACTACCGAGTTCTGGGATATAAATCCGATGCCAAGGGCACTCAGCACGAGAAACACGATAAAACCCGTTACCGCACCACCGGCTCCCAACCCGACATGGGAACGTACCAATGTGTTCCAGATGCCCTGATCCTCAGGCTCCAGCTGTTTGCCGGGATGGCGGTCACGTGGGCTCAGAACGGACACCTGATCATCCGCCAGACTGGTCCCTTCGCACAGGGCTTTGGCAGTGCCTTTTGCATCGCTCTCTGTGTCGAATACTGCAGCTACTTTGTGGCTCTCTTGCTCGCCGGTCAGACTCATTGAGGATTTCATGAAATACCTCCTGAGTATCTCAGAAAATAAACGAGGCTCTTACTACAAGCGTTGCCTCTTACCTCTAAAAATACAACCCACGTGCATGTATTGCGAGTGACCATTCCGCAATAGGTCGTACAGGATAATGCTGATTACCAGGCCAGCCAGATGACATGCCGTGCGCCCTTGCCCGGACGCAGGGCTCTCACTGTGACGGGCTCGACAGAAAACCCGGCGCGGCGCAGCCTCTCGGTAAACGCGTACTCCGGCCCGGCGGACCAGTACGCAAGGATGCCATCGGGGCTGAGAGATTTCTGGGCGGCAGCAATACCCTCAGGGGAGTAAATCCAGTTATTTTCCTTACGGGTGAGCCCCTCAGGGCCGTTGTCCACGTCCAGCAGGATGGCATCCCATTTGCCATCGCCTTCCCGCAACAGTTCCGCTACATCACCGATATGGACGTTCGCTCTGGCGTCGTTCAACGGATAGCCGGCTGCAGCCCCCAACGGGCCCCGGTTCCACACCTCGACTTCCGGAACCAGTTCAGCCACAGTCACCCGGGCGGTTTCCGGCAGGGCTCCCAGAGCGGCGGCCAGTGTGTATCCCATACCCAGCCCGCCAATCAAAACGCGGGGCCCGGGCAGCTCTGCAATGCGTTCGCAGGCAAGCGTGGCCAGGGCATCTTCCGAGCCGTGTAGCCGGCTATTCATCAGCTCACCGGTGGTGCCGGCAATCTTGATCGAAAATTCGTCATTGCGCTGCAGCAGGCGCAACCGGGTACCGTTGCCGGGAATGGTTGCCGTGCCGATTTCCTCAAAACGAGCCATCTATTTTTGGACCCACTCGCCGTCCACCAGGATGTACTGCCCAGCCGGAGTTTTCTCAAGGGCCTTCTTGCCGGCCACTGTTTCCACCTGGGTCACGGGAATATCGTGTTTCTCGGCGATACGGGCGTACTCGTCCCGCCGCGCTTTGTTGATGGCTTCAACAATACCCCGGGCGTTACCGTCTGCCTTGACCACTTCCAGGTAACCGGTTGGCGTTTCGCCCACCAATCCCTGCTGTTTGGCGGTATCCAGCTGGCTTTTGGCTTCTTCCAGCTCCATCGAAAATGCGGGCATTGCCAGGCAAAGTACGAGGATGACTGCACCGAGTTGAACAAAACGTTTCATGAGTGACTCCCTGGATTCAGAATTGACCATCAGAACAAACCCTTTTCACCGAAGAGTTCATCCACGTCTTTATCCACCTTCACGTAGATCTCGTGCTGGATTTTGACGTTAAGATTTACCGTGATGGGCTCCTTGGGTGCCTCCATCTGCACCGTGGGCGTGCATGCTGCAGCACCCAGGGCCAGCGCCACCGTCCCCAGCGTGTTTCGAATTTTCGCAGGCAAAACGCCCGAGCTGTATCCGTTCATCTGCCTTACTCCTGATTAGTTTTCCGATCCGCCTGGCTGGCTTTGTTCATCCCGTTTCTGCATCAGGTTGCGTACCTTCTTTGTCACCGCTTCATTGACACGGCCACTGAGCTGGAGGCTGGTCAGCAACGCCGGAATGTCTTCTTCCAGATTAATGTTAAGTACGATCGGGTGTCCGTCGCGCACCTCGGGGCTGCTGCCTTCAAGGCGCAACCCCAGAAACAGTTTGCCATCCTCGTCATAGTCTACCGTGCTGTTGAGAACGGTGTAGTGAAAGTTTTCCATCGCCTGCACCACCAGAGCCATGGCCTCGTTATTCTGGGCCATGCCTTTCAACCGCTCTGCCGGCAGCTTCAGCGTGCCACCCGGGGGCTCCGCCTCAACCTTCCCGGCATCGATACTGACACCCTGTTCGCCGATCAGCACCGGCACAGTGCCCCGGAGTATACCGCTACCTGCAAGGCCTTCTGAGGGGTAGACTTCCATCAGTTGCGATAATTCGATATCGCTCAGTTCCAGCAAAAACCTCAGGGGCGTTTCCGTTAATTGCCACTCTCCGGATTCAATGCGGAGAGTGCCTCCCAAGAGCCCCGCGGTGCCCTGCTCCAGCACTAGCGTACCGGCAGCAAGCTGTTCCGTCGTCGAACGATAACGGCCGGCCAGCTGGATGTTATTGAGGGGGATGCCCGGATTAACGGAGGCCACCGACAAACCAGAGCTGTCGGCCTCCAGCCGGTTATCTGAAATCTCGAGGGCCACCTTGCCCGCCAGCCCGGCCCAGGCCGTTCGGCCAAACAGCCCACCCAGGTCTTCGAAGCCGATTTCTCCCTGCAGCTGAAGGCCGTCGGGCGGAAAACGCAGCCCCAGGCTCGTGTGGATGCTGCCCTCCCCGATCTCAAGTTCCTCCGGCAAGGCAGTGAAGGTATCGGCCAGGGCACGGTGCCCCCGTGCACCGGTGGCGGTCATTTCGGCATCCAGATCCGAAATGCCATCGAACGGGAAACGGAAGGCAATATCAGCGCTGGCCCCTGCGTCTGAGGAAAGCCTGCCATCGAACCTGAGGGCTTTAGGATTACCCCCCAGCCAACCTTCGAGGCGCCAAGGCTGCGGGTTTAGGTGCGGATGATGGAAAGCGGCTGCCGTGGCCACTACTGGGCCCTCAAGAGCAAGCGTCTCAAGCGCCATTGGCTGCAGGCTATGCTGCGTGGTCAGTTTCGTGCCCTCCAGGTTAAGCTTCACGTTGTCCAATTGCGCGGCAGTGGCCGGAGCATTCACCCGGGCGAGTTCCAGGCGCGCTTCATCGTTGAACTCCAGGGTAGCGGATTGTCCGTCGGCCTTGCCGGCAAACACCAGCTTCGCCTGCCCTTTGTAGAGTTGCCACCCGGCCAGGGTCATTGCTGGAGTCGCCCCCTCCACCCTCATGACGTTGGTGACAAGTTCACGCTGGTCGGGCCGCGAAAGTTTTGAGACGGCCACATCGCCCTCGGCACGTATATCGTCGGGGAGAGTAAGAACGAGCCGATCAATCATAATCTCTTCAGGCAACCAGAGCGGCAGATCAGCGAGAATACCGTCAGACGCCCCGGCCTGTTGTTCAGAGCCTGGCCACACCGGGATATCGACTCTCAACAGGCCCACCCGTAATACGTTGAGCGCCGGACCATGCCAGTCCCAGCTCCAGCCCAGCGACAGGTCCCCACCTTCCAGTGAATACGGTTGACCGTCCCGCACCTGGCTTGCAGAAAAATCCTGCAGCTGAACCCCACCCAGAGATACCTCCATCCCCTGCCATTCGAGACTGTGTAGATTGTTCGCCTGCCGCCAGTCCTCCCATGCAACGCGGGCGTACCACCCCCCTGCAATCAATAGCAGCACAAAGAGGACCAGCCCCCAAAACAGTAACTGACGTAGTGTCCTGAACAACGTCACCGAACGGGCCACGTGGGTTTACTGCCCACGCCAGTTCACTGTGTAGAGATCGTGCCGCCGGTCCTTGAGGTTCTTGACCGTACCGCTGTTGCGGGCAGTAAGCAGCGTCTCCGGCCTCAGGTCGGCGAAGGCAACAGTCTCCGCATTAGGGGTGGTGTCGGCCGCGATGCCATCCCTGGCAAACGGGAAGTCACAGGGCGTCAGAATGCAGCTCTGGCCATATTGCAGCTCCATGTTGGGAACCTTGGGCAGGTTGCCAACATTGCCGGACATGACCACAAACAGCTGGTTTTCCACCGCACGGGCCTGGCAACAGTAACGGACCCTGAGGTAACTCTGGCGCTCATCGGTGCAGAAGGGCACAAACAGGATCTGGATACCCTGGTCCACCAGGTGCCTGGTCAGCTCGGGGAACTCGGCGTCATAACAGACCAGCACGCCAATGGGCCCACAATCGGTTTCAATGGCGGTAACACGGCTGCCACCGGTGATATTCCACCAGTAGGCCTCGTTCGGGGTGGGGTGAATCTTCGGTTGTGAAAAAACCTGGCCATCCCGAAGGAACACGTAGGCGACATTGCGAACGCGGCCGTCGTCTTCCTTGACCGGCGTTGAGCCGCCGATAATATTGATGTTGTGCCGCAGGGCCAGATCCCGCATCAGGTTCCTGAAGGGTTCCGCGTATTCAGTCACCGCCTCGATGGCTTCTGCAGGCGTGCCCTCGCGGCTTTCAATGGACAGCAACTGCAATGTAAACAGCTCCGGGAAGACCACGAAATCGCCCTTGTAGGTAGCCACTACGTCGACGAAGTATCTGACGATTTCGCTGAATTCCTCGAACGAGGCCACCCGGCGCTGTTGATACTGAACCGTACCTATCCGTACGGTATCCGGAACCCGCCGGCCATAGCGTTTACGCTTGCCGTTATCGTCACTACGGACCACCTTCGGGTTGCGCCAGACCAGGTGGATGCCGTAGCCAAGGGAAGCATGATCTGCATCCAGGTAGTGAGGAATAATGCCATGGACCTCGAAGCCGTTATGCAGCTGGAATGACAGCACCGGATCGCGCTGTTTTTTGGCCATTACCGCCTCTACATAGGCTTCTACCGAGTCAAATTTTTTCAGGCGTTTGGCCAGCGTGGGTAACCTGCCGGCAAACACGACGCCTTGTAATTCCAGTGCCTGACACAGGTTCTTGCGCTCATTGTACAGGCGCTCGCCAATCCGGTAGCCGCGGCAGTCCGGGTCCACACAGACCTCCATGCCATACAGCCACTCCCCTTCCGGGTCGTGCCGGGAAGCGTAGCCGTTACCGGTGATTTCGGTCCAGTCGTGGGGCGCCAATGCGACATCCTCGCCGATACGAAAGGTGGCACAGTAGCCGACCACGCGGTCACCAAGCATGGCGACAAACTGCCCTTCCGGAAAGGTATTGATCTGCCCGGTCAGTGGCCCGGCCGTGTATCCATACATACCGGTGCCTTCGTACACCCTGCAGCTCAGGGCAATAATTCCGGGAATATCGCTGATGGCGGCGTTTCTAACGTAAAGGCGCTGGGTCTTGTCAGAGAATGGCGGACTCATTGAAACCTCGGGGGCAGAAAGCGTACATCCATAGTTCGTGAATCAACCTCAAGCCGTCAAGTGGCGTTTTCACGAACACAAATCGAAGCAAACTTTAACCTGACAAAGGATTGCTCAGGCCTTTAAAGTAGCAAAATGCCGAATAGTCCGAGGTTACATGCAGTGAATCGATGCCAGATGCTTCCGCTTCTCACCGCCCTGATCGCACTGACCCTGGCTGGCTGCGCCAGCAACCAGAACCTTCGTTCCACCAACGGGACGACGTGGCAGCCTTCCGGTGAAGCTGCCACAGCCAGTGAATCCGCGAAGGCAGATCGGTTATGGCAGGTATTCGAGCGCTACGAGGGCACTCCCTACCGCTACGGTGGCACGTCCGCCAGCGGTTTTGATTGCTCCGGATTCATTGCCACGGCCTTCGACGAAGCCCTGGGGCGCCAGTTACCCCGCACCACGTCGCAGATGCTTTCCGCAGGCCATGCCGTGGAGAAGGAAGAGCTCCAGGCTGGCGATCTGGTGTTTTTCCGCATCAAGGGTAAAGACCAGCATGCAGGTATCTATATGGGTGGTGACAGTTTCATTCACTCATCCACATCCATCGGCGTGACTCACTCTTCCCTGAACGGTTACTACTGGCGAGACCGTTTCAGCCAGGCCAGGCGGTTTGACTAACCGCCTGCCAACAGCAACACCACGCCCAGCACGTAGAGCAACATAATCACCACGCTTTCCGTACCGATCTGGCCAATGCCGTGGCGCTCGCGGCGAATCAATCCCATCATCAGCACACCGGACATCAGCAGGGTGAGAACCGCCCAGAACTTCGAATCCTCCGGCATGGCATGGTAAATCGAGCCTTCACGGTAGGCGATGTCAGAAGCTGCGGTGAACAGGGTATCGAAGGCATTACCTCCGATGATGCCGCCGACGGCGAGCGTCAGCGCACCACGCCGGACGGCCGCGATGGATGTAACCAGCTCGGGAATCGACGTACTGATGGCCGTCAGCATGACCCCGACCACGGTCTGCGACAGGTTGGTCTTGTCAGCGATTACCGTCGCCGCAGGCTCAAGTGCCCAGCCCGCAATGCCCAGTATAGACATCAGAACCAGAAACTCGGCCCATAACCGGAACAGTGGCGGCATGGTCGTCATGTCGTCCGGTGTGTCCTCCCGCGTGTCTCTGGTAACGGAGGGCCGCCACATGGGAGACTCATTTGCACCACGGACCAGGTAGATACCGTAGATATAGACGCCCAACAGCACCGGTGTTACCGGATGGACGCCTGCAATCGTGTACTCTGGCAGATAGGGAGCAAAGAGGATCAGCGACAACAGGCAGATGAGCAACCCGTTCTGCATCATGTTTGGCACAGAGGCGGCGGCATGCTCAAGATTGGCGCGGCGGTATACCATGTCTGCAACGGCCAGGAAGAATGTTTGCACGGCAATGCCGCCCAACGCGTTGCTCACCGCCAGTTCAGCATGGCCATTCCAGGCGGCTGTAACCGAGAGCACGGAACCACCCAGAGACGTCGAGGCCCCCAACAATACCGCACCTGCCGCAGCCTCCCCTATGCCGGTGCGATCAGCCAGCTGGTCGACAATCCGGGTAATGCGTGTGCCGGCCACTGCAATAACCGCAGCGCATACGCAAAATACAATGCCGCCCTGCAGCAGGCTCCAGTTTTCCGGGTCCATTGGAATCATGGTTCTATCCCTTGCTACCTGACCAGTCGCGGTGTAAAACACCATTGGCAGGAGATTTTACAGCCATAAAGACGGAACACCATGACCCAGACACAAAAACCTCAGCAACCCCAGCAGTCCCAGCAACCGCAGTCCCCACAAGTTCCGGCTCAATATTCGTTTCTATGGCTCAGCGCTGCAATCATCCTGATGTTTTTCTGGCTCCAGGAAGGTGGTCAGCCAACGGTTGCGGAATTGCCCTACTCTCAGTTCAAGGAAGCCGTCGCCAACGACCAGGTGGAAGAAGTCACCCTGAGGGCCGATCATATTGACGGCCAGCTGACCGAAGACGGGGGCAGAGCCCTGGCCAACGACAGCAGCTCGCTCCGCTTCCATAGCATTCGCCCCCCGATTGAAGACCCGGACCTGCTTCCGCTTCTGGAGTCCCATGCTGTCACTATCAGCGCCACACCGGCAGAACCTCCGGTGTGGCAACAGGTACTGACCAGCGTCCTGCCCTGGCTGATGTTTCTTGCGCTGATGTTCTGGTTCTGGTCCTACGCCCAACGCCGCATGATGCAAGGTGGTGGCGGTGCTTTGGGCTTCAACCGTTCGAAGGCTCGCAGGGTCGAGAAGCAGTTCTCCAAAACCAGGCTGTCTGATGTGGCAGGCATCGAATCCGCTAAGCGCGACATTACGGAAATCATCGATTTCCTGACTTCCCCGGAGAAATACAAGGCTCTGGGGGCCGACATGCCCACTGGTATCCTGTTGGTGGGCCCGCCAGGCACCGGCAAAACCCTGTTGGCCAAGGCGATCGCCGGCGAGGCGGATGTACCCTTTTTCAGCATCAGCGCCTCCGAGTTTATCGAAATGTTCGTTGGCGTTGGCGCAGCAAGGGTCCGCGACATGTTCGACACGGCCCGCAAAGAAGCGCCTGCACTGATCTTTATCGATGAACTGGATGCCATCGGGCGTTCCCGCGGCGCCGGTTTTGGTGGGGGGCACGATGAACGGGAACAGACTCTCAACCAGATCCTGACCGAAATGGACGGCTTTGAAGGCCATGAGAACGTCGTGGTTCTTGCGGCGACAAACCGCCCGGATGTTCTTGACAGCGCTCTGTTGCGTCCTGGCCGTTTTGACCGCAAGGTAACGCTGGACAGGCCTCACAAGGAAGCCCGCAAGGCTATTCTTGAAGTTCACGTCAGAAAAGTCCCGTTGGACAGCGATGTTGAGCTCGGAGAAATCGCCGCCCGCACCATCGGCTTCTCCGGTGCCGACCTGAAGAATCTGGTCAATGAGGCAGCGCTGACGGCCGCAAGGATGAACCTGAAAAAGGTCAATAATGATTGCTTCGAGCATGCCCGCGACCGGATTGTGCTTGGCGAAGAGCGCGACGCTGAACTGACTCAGGAAGAAAAGCAGGTCGTGGCTTACCATGAATGCGGGCATGCCATCATGGCCTATTTCATGCCCAAGGCCGATCCGCTTACCCGAGTTACCATTATCCCCCACGGTATGGCGATGGGGGTTACCGAACAGACCCCCAAAGAAGATCGTTACAACTACACCGAAAGCTATCTGACAGACCGGATCAAAGTCATGCTGGGAGGCCGGTCCTCGGAGAAGCTCATTTATGGTGAGGTAAGCACCGGTGCCCAGAATGACCTCAAGGAAGCGACCAAACTGTTGCGGCGTATGTTCGGGCAATGGGGCATGAGCGAGAAAATCGGACCGCTGGGTCTGGGCATTGGTGAAGAGCATGTGTTTCTGGGCCGTGAAATGGGGCAGCCGAGGGAATACAGCGAGCACATGGCGGAACTGATCGACATCGAGGTTCAGGCCAAACTGATCGAGCTTGAGAAAACGACGGTGAACTTCCTTTCAGAACACCGCGAGCAACTGGAAGCCCTGGCTGAAGCCGTTCTGGCAAAAGAAACACTCACAGCCACAGAAATTCACGAGATTCTGGAAGGAAGTGAACAGCAGCGCGCCTGAGCCTGGCAAGAGAGCGCAGGGGCCGTTTTTCAGTCGTAGACTCGGGTGCGGATTGCGCGATAATATCTGTAGCGTGCATGTACTATTTGTGATGTTTTCATGCAGGTAGCACAAGGGATTCCACATTAAACGGATTTACAGACGCTATGGACTCAGCACCGGCGAACCACCTTCACGCCATTCAGACAGAACTGAACCGTCTTGAGACCTACCGGCGGCGCATCTATCTGGGAGTACTCCTCCTCACCATTGCCATCATTCTGCTCAGCTGGGCTTTTCGGGAAAACGGCGATGCTTTCATCGCAATAGCCTATCCGGTGTTTGCATTGGTACTGGCCGGCCTTTGCGTTGCCGTTTGGCGCAGAGCCAGCTCCCTGCGAACCATGGAAATCATTCTGGTAGCCACCCTGGGCGCCATGATCCTCAGCCGGCTTGCCTGGCATTTCGCCTTCAGCGACCCCCTCAATGAACATCTTCTATTGTTGGCCGGCGGCCATTACTGGGCCGTGGGGATACTGATTGTTGGTGGCTTCATCACCCTTGGTTATCGAGGCGGCATGATGACCGGGGTAGGCACGTTCCTGTTCTCGGCAGCCCTGGCAACTCAGGAGATCCTTGGCTGCTTCCTGGCGTCGGGTGAGTTCTGCCACAATTGGGTTTATCTTGCGCGCATCCACCTTTTTCTGGCCGTGCTGCTGGCACTGACCAGCGCGGGAACTTTTATTCGCGAGCGAACCTGGGGCGCCTTCACCCGGGCGGAAACACTGCATCACTGGGCCAACACTGACCCCCTGTGCGGCCTCTCAAACCGTCGCGGTGCCGACCGCTTCCTGGCTGCCGAGGCCGCGCTGGCAGACCGTTACCAACGCCCACTCACCATCATTCTCATCGATATAGACGAGTTCAAAAACATAAATGATGCTCACGGTCATAAGGTCGGTGATTCGGTGATCCGCGGGTTTGCCGACATTCTCGCCAACAACGTACGGGAGGTCGACCTGGCAGCACGCTGGGGAGGCGATGAGTTTCTGGTGGCAACCCCCGGCGTTGATCTCCGCGCCGCCCGCCATGCTGCCGAGCGCTGCCGCAGGGCGATTGAACGGGCGCCCATTGCCGGCGTACCTGTTACCGTGACTGTCGGTATTGCCGAATATCTCCCCGGACAAGGGACCGATGACGCCATTAGCCGCGCCGACGCCATGCTCTATCGGGCCAAGGCGGCCGGCCGCAACCGGGTCATCACCGAAGCCTGCGAACTGGCCTGACCCTGCCCGGTATTTACAAGACGTCGACCGCCAAAAGGCTCATTCATGATCTGGTTTGTAGTGTCGTTACTGTTATTAATTGTTCTGATCACGGTCCTGGTGCTTCGTGGGGAAAACCTCGCGCACCTGGACCGGGACGATTTTCCGAAACAGGACTACACCCCAAGCCCGGGCCACAACCAGGTGCTGGAGACCATCAGGGACATGAGCCGCTCTGCCAGGGGCCTGAGGGGCAGAGCCCGGTTGATGGCCCTGCGCAAGCACATGGAAGGCCTGAGCGAGGGGCGGGAATTTGTTTCAGAATTCCGTCCACCCGGCCCCAATGCGCCCAAAGGGGAGTGGGTGCTGGCCCCCGGGGTCAATCCCCGACGCCGGATCCTCTACATTCACGGCGGGGCGTGGGTTGCCGGGAGCCCCCGTAGCCATCGCGCCATCACTGACCGGTTGTCGAAAGTCGCCAATGCTGCCGTGTTTGCCGTGGATTACCGGCTTCTGCCGGAGCACCGTTACCGGGAAGGGTTGCGGGACTGCCAGGAAGCCTACCAGTGGATGCTGGAACATGGCCCCGACGGCCGGGAGCCGGCGGAATTCGTGGTGGTGGCCGGGGATTCCGCCGGAGGCAGCCACACTCTGGTCCTGATTGCCTGGATTCGGGACCAGGGCCTGCGCCAGGCGGATGCTGCGGTGGCTCTGTCGCCGTCAACCGACCTCACACTGACGGCGCCGAGCAACCGCCTCAACATCAAAACCGACCCGTTGCTTGGCCCCACCTTTGGCAGTCTGATGCGGGTGCCACTACCGGTACTCTGGTGGCTGAGTTTTTTTGGCATGCGCCTCTCACCCGCCAGCCCACTGGCATCCCCCTTGCGGGGTAGTCTCGAAAAGCTGCCACCGGTGCTGATCCATGCCAGCGACTCGGAAATGCTGCTGGACAACGCCCGCCGCTATGCCAACAAGGCAAAAGACGCCGGCTCACCGGTAGAGCTGAAAACCTGGCCCGGTATGGTTCACGTGTGGCACATGTTTCCCGATATTCTGCCAGAGGCAGAAGAAGCCTTTGATAATATAGGGGATTTCCTGAAAAAAATTGAACAGGATTGACCGCCCCCTGCCCTTTGCCGTTTTTGGACGGCTTGGTGTCGTATTGGATTAACCTTCCCTGACCAATCAGGGCCACATTGAATCAAGGCCGTGCCGCGACATACGCGGGCATTCAATGCGGGGAAAGGGGAATCAAGATGGCACAACTACCGAAACGTGCAAAGGTCGTCATCATCGGTCAGGGCGGTATTGTCGGCTCCTCGGTAGCCCACCACCTGATTGAGCAGGGCTGGGATGACATTGTCGGGCTGGAGAAATCCGCCATCCCCTCAGACATCGGGTCCACATCCCACGCCTCCGATTTCTGCTTCACCACCTCACACGACAAACTGAACATTTACACCACCAAATACAGCCAGGCCTTTTATGAAAAGCGTGGCAATTATGTGAAATGCGGAGGCATGGAAGTCGCTCGGGTGGATGACGACGAGCGCATGGATGAGCTACGTCGCAAGGTGGGCTCCGGCAAGGCCTTCGGCACCAATGTCAGTATGATCTCGCCGCAGCAGGCGAAAGAGCTGTTCCCGCTGGTGGACGAAAGCCAGATCCAGGGCGCCATGTGGGATCCGGACGCCGGGCTGGTGGTTCCCCGCTCCCAGACAGTGGCCGGCGACCTCGTGGAGGAGGCAGTCGCCAGCGGAAAACTCCAGGCTTTTGCCTACACACCGGCCATCCGTATTGATGTCCAGAACGGCCAGGTATGTGGCGTGGAAACTCACAAAGGCTACATTGAAACCGAATACGTGGTGCTTTCCATGGGCATCTGGGGGCCACTGATGGCCACCACCGCCAACGCCCCCCTGCCGCTGATGCCACTGGAACACCCACTGCTGTTCTTCGGCCCCTATGAAGAGCTGGCCGGCACCGGTAAGCAGATTGTCTATCCACTGTTCCGCGACCAAGGCAACTCCGCCTATGTCCGGGACACCGGAGACCCCACTACCACCGAAGGTGGGCGTATCGAATGGGGCTATTACGAGGCCGAAAACCCGCGGCTGGTCTACCCCGGCGCCATTGCCGAGCCGGGCGAGGCGCGGATGTCGCCATCCATGCGGGACCTTTCGCTGGACCAGGTCATGCACGCTTACGAAAAAGCGATCGAAATGACCCCGATCCTCGGCGAGCTCGGCTGGGAGGAAAAGCACTCTTTCAACGGCCTGCTGTCAGTCACCCCGGATGGCGGCTCATTGATGGGAGAAGCGCCGGAAGTGCGCAACCTGTGGTTCTGCGAAGCGGTCTGGGTCAAGGACGGCCCCGGGGCGGGCAAGATACTGGCGGACTGGATGACCCACGGGGCTCCGGACATGGACCCTCACAGCATCGATATTGCTCGCCATTATCCGCTGCAGAAAACGCCGGAGTTTGTTTACAACCGCTGCTACGAGACCGCCAAGAAGATCTATACACCTGCGGTTCATCCCCGCGAGCCCTACCTCACCGGCCGCAGAATGCGAACCAGCCCGTTCTACCTGCGGGAAGTGGAACTGGGGGCCTACTTCATGGAAGCCGCCGGCTGGGAACGGGCCCACGGATACGCCGCCAATGAGTCTACCCTCCTGGCCAAATACCGCGACCGCATCCCGGTGCGTGAACACGAGTGGGACGCCCGGCATTTCTGGGAAGTGTCCAACGCCGAGCAGTTGGAGATGAGCGAGTCGGTGGGCATGATCAACCTCTCCCATTTCGCCATCTTCGACATCTCCGGCAACGACGCGGAAGCACTGCTGGAATACCTGTCGGTTGCCAAGGTCGGCGGCAACACGCCCCGTGGCAAAGGCGTGTACACCCACTTCCTCGACGCCCGCGGGGGCATACGCTCCGACCTGACCATTATCCGGCGTGGCGAGCAAGCCTATCGGGTGGTCTGCGGTGGCGACACCGGCCACCGGGACTATTGCTGGATTACCCGGATGGCCCGGGAAAAGGGCCTGAACGACATCCGGTTACACGACCGCACCGACGAACTGGCAACCCTGGGGCTCTGGGGGCCCAAAGCCCGGGAGACCCTGGCGCAGTTCGTTACCGACCCCGACCAGCTCTCGCCAGAGAACTTTCCGTTTGCCACAGCGCAGGAACTCAACATCAAGGGCGTTCCGGTATGGGCTTTCCGGATCTCGTACGTGGGTGAACAGGGCTGGGAACTCTACTTCCCGTTCAGCTATGGTCTGCGGATATGGGACCTGCTGTTTGAGGCCGGCGTTACCCCGGTGGGCATCGAAACCTACGCCAATACCCGTCGCCTGGAAAAGAGCCTGCGCCTGCAGAACGTGGACCTGGAAACCGAATACAACCTGTACGAAGCCGGCTTGCAGCGGCCCAAAGTCAAGGAGGCGGATTTCCATGGCAAGGCGGCCTATGTGGAACAGAGGGAACGACCCAGCCAGGCGGCCTACCTGTGCACCATGACCATGACCGACCACAGGGACGCCAATGGTGTGCTGCGATACCCGGTTGGCCAGTGGCCAATTCTGGACCCGCAGACCGGGGAGGTACTGGTGGACAGCCACGGCCGCCGTTCCTACAACACCAGCGTGGCCTGGGGGCCGTCAGTGGGCAAGATCATCCTGCTCGGGTACATTCCGGTGGAGTATGCCCGGGAAGGACGGGAACTGGCCCTTGAGTACTACCAGGAACACTATCCTGTCCGTATCGAGGCAGTGGGTTACCGGGCTCTGTTTGATCCGGAGAATGACCGGGTCAAGTCGTGACCGGGGTCCGGTAGCCAGGCCTGGCGGTCAGCATTCAATGATGTTGACCGCCAGCCCTCCCCTTGCCGTCTCCTTGTATTTGTCCAGCATATCGCGGCCGGTTTCCCTCATGGTATGCAACACCTTGTCCAGCGAAACGTAATGCTTGCCATCACCCCGTAAGGCCATGATGGCGGCGTCGATGGCTTTCACAGAGGCCATGGCGTTACGCTCGATACAGGGAATCTGTACCAGCCCGCCAATGGGGTCGCAGGTCATGCCCAGATGGTGCTCCATGCCAATTTCGGCGGCGTTTTCCACCTGCTCCGGTGAGCCGCCAGTCGCCGCAGCCAGACCGGCCGCCGCCATGGCACAGGCGGAACCAACTTCGCCCTGGCACCCCACCTCGGCCCCGGAGATCGACGCATTTTCCTTGAACAGCACGCCAATCGCCCCGGCGGTCAACATGAAGCGCACGATCCCGTCTTCGTCCGCTTGGGGGCAGAACTCCCAGTAATAGTGAAGCACTGCCGGAATAATGCCCGCTGCGCCGTTGGTTGGCGCTGTTACAATCCGTCCGCCGGCGGCGTTTTCCTCATTGACGGCCAGGGCGTAGAGATTTGACCCAGTCAAGGGCACTCAGGGACGGGGAAATCAGGTCCACCCGCTGCTTGTCCATCAGCGAACGATACAGCGAAGCGGCCCGGCGTCGGACCTTGAGGCCGCCTGGCAACTCTCCTTCATGGGCAATACCGTTCTGGACGCACTCACGCATTACCCGCCAGAGCTCCAGGATACCGACGCGAATCTCATCCGATGTTCGCCAGGCCTGTTCGTTGCCGTGCAT
>JAWWAM010000001.1:0-26236 GCA_033721715.1 Marinobacter sp. | reverse complement strand
TCTGGTGCTGGAAGGCATAATCCTGGACATATCCGACCGCAAGGCACTGGAGGACGAGTTGGCTGAACTCGCAACCCTGGACCCCTTGACCGGCTTGTTAAACCGCCGTGAAACCACACGTTTACTTGAGGAAGAAATTACTCGCGCCAAGCGCTATGGCCGTGCCCTGTCGCTGTTGTGGATTGACTTCGACCATTTCAAGGCCATCAACGATGAGTATGGCCACGCAGCCGGGGACTCGGTACTCAAGGCAACCAGCCAACTATTGGCAGACAGTGTGCGCAGTGCGGATGTGCTTGGCCGCTTTGGGGGGGAGGAATTTGTCGTGGTTCTGCCGGAGATGGATCGCTTCGAGGCAAGTGAAACCGCCGAGCGCTTGCGCAACCTGATCAGCGAAACGCCTCAACCTCTTGGCGACGGCAAAACGGTGCGGCTGACCATCAGCATAGGGGTGTCAGTGTTTCCGGACAACGGCCCCGACGTCCGGGCGCTCTGTGCAGCGGCCGATAAAGCGATGTATCAGGCCAAATCGAATGGTCGCAACCAGGTGGTTCTGGCGCCACTGGCCGAAGATGCCCATAATTCGTGAACAAACACTGACAACAAAGGTCAAGCGATGAACCGAATTGCCCGACGTGCCCTTCATACCTGTGCCGTGCCCGAAGACCTGGCAACCGTTACCTGCCGGGATATGGAAGGAGAGCGGCCGGAACGGGCCGGGGTGAACCCGGAGGTCGTCGAGGACATCTGGCGCAGTGTCGAGAAACTCTACCGCACCGGGGTGCATCCCGGATTGCAGCTGTCGGTGAGACACCGGGGAGAGCAGATTCTGCATCGCGCTATTGGGCATGCCACGGGCAATGGCCCTGGCGACAGCCCCAACGCCACAAAAGTTCCCATGACCACCGATACCCCCATTTGCTATTTTTCCGCCTCCAAGGCCGTCACTGCCCTGCTGATGCATATCCTGGCGGAGCAGGGGCTGGTCAATCTGATGGATCCGGTGTCCTATTACTGTCCGGAATTTGCAGGTGGGGGTAAACGCACCATTACCGTGCACCAGATTCTTTCCCATCGCGGTGGTATCCCGGCGATTCCCAGGGAAACGCCTATCGACGTGCTCTGGGACAGGGACGAAATCTGGCGCCTGCTGTGTGACGCCAAACCGGTGGAGGTGGATGGCGCCAAGGTTGCCTACCATGCCATCACTGGTGGCTTCGTGTTGCAGCGGGTGCTGGAAAAAGTTACTGGCGACACTATCGAAGCGTTTATCGACCGGTACATTCGCAAGCCCATGGGCATGCGCTGGTTTACTTACGGCATTGCGCCGGAGCATGTCACGGAACTGGCCAGCAATTACGCCACAGGCCCGACGCCGCGGTTTCCGGTGTCCTGGATTGTAAACCGTGCCCTCGGAGGTGACATTCGTACCGTGGAGCGGGTGGTGAATGACCCGCGTTTCCAGGAGGCGGTGATTCCGGCCGGCAACCTCTGCGGAACGGCGGAAGAAATGGGTCGATTTTTCCAGATGATGCTCAATGGCGGCGTCTGGAATGGCAAGCGGATCTGCAGCGAAATGACCGTCAGGCGGTCTATTCAACAATTCGGTTCGCTGCAGATTGATCGCACCATGATGATTCCCATGCGCTTCAGCGCAGGTATGATGCTCGGCGGCAATCCCCTGGGATTATGGGGCCAGAACAGCCGCTACGCTTTCGGCCATGTGGGTCTGATCAACAAACTGTGCTGGGCAGATGCGGCCCGTGATATCTCGGTCAGCCTGCTCAACACTGGCATACCGATTGTCGGCCACCATATTCCCGCGCTGGCGCGTTTCATCTACACGGTGTGCGACCGCTTCCCCTTGATCCCCGAGAACCAGCGGCCCCTGGTGGCGGCCTGACTGGCGTCACATGGTGGCCAGTTGGGCCTCGAGAATGCCCTGCACTGACGACAGAATATCCCGGAAGTCAGTCAGTGTCTGGGTTCTCTGAATGACCTCTTCCCGGCTTTCGTCCAGCCGTTCCAGCTTAGGAACCACCCGCCGTATCCCTTCTGTGATGACTTCATAGGGGTAGTGATGGTCCATAATACTGAGCTTGTTCATCTCCGCCACTTCCTGGCTGAAAATGCTGATAATGTCGTACAGCATATCCTTGTGATGAATGGAGCTGGCTTCCCAGTAGGCATCATCAAGCAGTTCCAGCAGGGAAAGGTATTCCCGCAATGTGTCGGCGACGGATGTCTGGCTCATAAGAAATGTTCCCGGTCCTGAATGGCTGCATACACTGAATGGAACTATAGCAGGGGTTTTTGCGTGTGTTTCCAGAGGTGGCTTTGCCGCACAGACAAAATATATGAAACTCTATTCATTTTTATTGAAGTTTGTCTGACAGTTGTGCAGTATTGCATCAGTTCACATACAGTGGCGAAAGCCTGCTAAAGTGACTGAAAGAGCTGCCAAAAAGCTCAGCGAAACAAAAGGATGAATAGTTATTTTGCCGCGGCCCCAGAGCCACACCATACAATAATGGGCGAAATGACAGGTTTCGGCGTATTGATCAGAATACTCAGTGGAAGAGGAAGATCATGGACAAACAAACGCAGTCTCAGGCACGGCAAGACCAGCCACGCCCGGTCAAGCTTGATCATCACGACAGTGTCCGTTCCCACGTGCGCCAGCAGATCAGTACGGAAGTGGAGCGTCTGGAACGCCGCATCGAAACCCTGCGGCTGACAAAAGCCCCCCATGCAGCCATCATGATTTCGACCTACGAGCGGATGATCGACCGCAAGAAGGGCTTTCTGCGGAACTGGAACATGCAGGGCAACGCCAACTACTGACGCTGCCCGATGACCACAGACGGGTAGGTGACGGCTTCCTCGCCATTCTGCTGATTGCCGCAGTGGGCCGGATTGGGAGCACTGGTGCCGGTGTCTTGGTCCTCGTGGCTGGGCGGCTCCCCAGTCGATGTAAACACCCGAACGATCGCCTCTGCGTAGTCGATGTCCACCCGGATGCAATCGGGGGTCTCATCATGGATCGTAATAGCCGAGGTCTGCGTCAGTGACAGCGTGTCACTCTTGTTTCCGATAAATTCCTGCCTTAATTCTGCATTTCCGAATTCACGACCAGTCAGGCTGGTGGAGGAGAATTCCACCTCGTTGTACCCGCTGACACCGAAATCGGGGCCATCAAAACGTCCGCTCCATATGGCGCTGCTGACTTCCGAAGGAGTGCTATCGCCGGCATCCGGTTCCCGGGCTATAAACTGGGCCGCTCGGAAAACCTTGTTCAGCTGCGGGTTGCTGGTCCAGTCCAGCAGCGAATAAACCCAGCGTTCATCCGCAGCGGGCTCTTCGCCATTATTATTCCCGATTTCCGTAAAGCGGATAAGCGCCTCCTTGTCGGGAGTGTTATACCGTGCTCCTTCGCCCTCGGTAATACTGTCTCGCATCAGCTGACGGCCCTGGTTGAAATTGTCCACCTGGTTGGAGGCAATCACATGGTGCAGGAAGTCCAGAGGGTTACGGGCGCTGGTGTAACTGGAGCCGTCGTCAGTGGGTGTAAGGCCCATCAGCAGGTCCAGACGTTCCCGTAACTGCGCGGCTACACCCTGATCATCTGCGCCGTCAGCCGGTTCGAGCCCGCGGTAGAAATCGTAGAAGATCGTTTTTGACAGGATTTCGGGCAAGCCTTCTTCATTCCTGAGCTCAAAGCTCTCGAAAGACAGTGAAACGCTCTCAGCCGGGTTGCGGAAATTGCTGCCAGAAGATGAGTCCGGTCCGCAGCCGGACAGAAACACGGCAAGCACCGGAACGGTGGCGAAAAAGCAGGAATGTCTCATTTCGTGTGACCCCGAGATGCGTAATCGCAAGTAAAACGCTAAAGTGTTGGGCGTTGGTGCCGCGGAAACCAGCGGCCCGTGCATGACAGCGAACAATAAATCAAAAAACAGGCATCTGCCCTCGCGGAGATCACATTTTGCAACAATGGGAATGTCACGTCCGATGGCTCAGGAGTCTGGTTCTTGTGGTGCTGGCTGTTGTCATTCCGGCTTCAGCCGTGGCGCAGGAGCGTTGCCAGGACGGTGAAATCCGGCTCAACAACGCCACGTCCAGCGTGCGGGACCTGGGTAGTTGTGTCTGGTATCTGGAAGACCCTGAGCACACCCTGGGCTTTAATGACATCCTGTCCGGCAGTGCCGGATCTTTTACCCGTCACGAAGGTGGCGTGTTGAACTTCGGTTATACCGAGTCGGCCTACTGGGCCCGGTTTGACCTGCGGGTTGGTGCCGGTGCGGCCCTGACTGACTGGATCCTGGAACTGGCACTGCCACTGGTGGATGAGGTGGTGCTCTACGTGGTGCAGGATGGCGAACTGGTGGAGCAGCGACGTGCGGGCTACGAAGGCGACTGGTCCGGACGTGACCTGGCAGTCCCCAACCCCACATTCAGGTTGACCCTCGAGCCGGGCACGTCAACACGCATCTATCTGCGCATCACCAACACCAACACTTTCCGTCTGCCGATTACGCTCTGGCATCCCGACGCCTACATCGAAAAAGTGTCCGTGGACGAAGCCGTGCGCGGAATTCTGCTGGGCAGCATTCTTGCCATCCTGGCGTATAACCTGTTTGTGGCGGTCGCCGTACGTGAGCGCAGCAACATCTATTATGTGCTCTACCTGGTGTCGGCCACGGTGTTTATTGCCACTGAACAGGTGCACGGCATCCAGTTGCTGGAAGAACGCCCCGCCCTGTTGAACAAGGAGTACCTGCACTACCAGATCATCATGACCTGGTTCTGGGGCCTGTTAATGGCCCGCTCCCTGCTTGAAACACGGGAGCGATCGGCGGATCTGGACAAGGTAATCCAGCTCTGCCTTTACTCGATCGTTGCGACCTTTGTGCTGTCCCTGTTCCTGCCCTATCACACCGCGATGGAATGGATCGTACTGGCTTCGATTCTGCTCAGCATGATCCTCATTGTGGTCAGTTATCTGTCATGGCGTTACTACAACCCGGCGGCACGCTCCTACTTCTTTGCCTGGACGCTGGCGCTGGTGGGTTTCGGTATTTATGCCTTCACCGTAATGGGCTATCTGCCGCTCAACATGTTTACGACCTATGCCCCACAATTCGGGCTGACCGCCCAGATTATCCTGTTTTCTTTCGCCCTGGCCGACCGCATCAAGCAGGTCCAGGGTGAGGCCCTGGGCTGGAGCCAGCGTGCCCTGGCCAACCTTCGCCGCTACCAGTCGCTGTTCGATAACGCCATTGAGGGGGTTTTCCAGATGTCCCTGGGCCGGCGTTTTGTCACGGCAAACCCTGCTATGGCCCGGTTGATGGGGTACAGCAGCAGCCGTGAACTGCTTGATCGCAACCCGGATGCGCTGGAGACCTGTTTTGCCGATGAGCGTGTCCGCCGCTGGGTCATCGGGCAGCTGGAGTCACGGGGAACCGTCAAGGGCATTGAGGCGCGTTACTACACCCGCTCCGGCGAGGAGCGCTGGGCGACTATTTCACTGCACACGGTGTATGACAACGACGGCGAGCCTGCGCATCTGGAAGGTACCTGTATTGATGCCACCGAACGCCATCAGCGACAACGCATCGAACGCGAGCGTGAACAGGAGCGCCTGGAGAAAGAGCTGGCCCGTAACTCGGCAGAGGCCAAAAGCCAGTTCCTGGCAAACATGAGCCATGAAATCCGCACGCCGCTGGCGGCCATCATCGGCTATGGTGAAACCCTGCTCGACCCGGATCTCACCGAGAAGGAAAAGCACAGCAGTGCGGAAACCGTCGTCCGCAGCGGCCGGCACCTGCTGGACCTGATCAACGACATCCTGGACCACTCCAAAATCGACGCCAACAAGCTGGATGTGGACATTGTGTCGGTAAACCTGCCGGAGCTGCTGGATGAAATCCGCGCCTTTTTCGGCCCTCGGGCCCGGGAAAAAGGTCTGGAATTCCATGTTGTCTGTGAGTTCCCCTTACCTGAGCAGATCGCCACAGACCCGACCCGTTTTCGCCAGATTATTATCAATTTGTGTGGAAATGCGCTCAAATTCACGGAAAAAGGCTCTATATCGCTGAATATTCGCTGTGATCGGCAGCAGCAGAGGTTGGTTGCCAGGGTCGTCGACACAGGTATAGGAATGAAACCGGAGCAACTGGGCCGGCTGTTTGACCCGTTTGCCCAGGGCAGCGCGGCCATTGCCCGGCAGTATGGTGGTACCGGCCTGGGGCTGAGCATTTCCCGCCGGCTGGCCGAATTGCTGGGCGGCAACATCTCGGTCACCAGCACGTACGGCGAAGGCAGCGAATTTGAGCTTTCTATTGATACCGGGTCGCTGGAGGGTGTGCATTTCCTGCGAGATGGTTCAGAACTGTCGCAACGCCGCCGCAGTATTCCGATGGTGGTGGCACCCCAGCTGTCCGGACGAATACTGTTGGCGGAAGACAATGAGGTAAACCGCCGCCTGGTGTCTCTGTTGGTAGGGCGCACCGGTGCAGAGCTGGTGAATGTCAATAATGGTGCAGAAGCGCTGGACCTGGCATTACGGGAGTCGTTCGACCTGATCCTCATGGACATACAGATGCCTGTGATGAACGGCCGCGACGCCACGGCAGCCATCCGGGAGGCGGGCCTGAACACGCCGGTGATCGCTCTCACCGCCAATGTCATGGCCGAGGATATTGCCGACTATCGCCTGGCTGGCTGTAACGATCACCTGGCCAAGCCGATCGACAAGCAGCGATTCTACGAAGTGTTGGCCCGTTATCTGGTGGTAAGGCCGGAAAGTGAGCAAGGCGGTGCCCGACGGTACTCGGGTACCGTACTGGTGGCAGAGGACAACGAGGATAATTGCCGGCTGGTGGAGCGAATGCTGCGCGCCCAGGGCCTGGAGGTGATTACCGTTGGTAGTGGCGATCAGGCGGTTCGCAGGGCACTTTCAGACTCCGTACAACTGGTACTGATGGATCGCCATATGCCGGAACTGGATGGTGTGGAGGCTACCCGCCTGTTACGCCAGACCGGCTTCCAGCGCCCGGTTATTGCCTTTACCGCTGGTGACCAGTCCGAGAACGAAGCCCTGCTGGAGGCAGGGTGTGATGGTGTACTGAACAAGCCTATCGACCGGGAGCACTTGCTTGCCACCCTGAACCGTTACCTTACGGATGCGGATAAGGTCGAGAACGCTGCTGTCAGTGATGCGGACATTGCTCATCTGGTCGAGCGCTTTCTGGACGGGCTTGGTGCCAGAAAAGACGTGATGTCCGAGGCCGCCAGCTGTCATTACCGTGAACGCCTGCAGTCAGAGGCTCACCAGATCAAGGGCACCGCCGGGGCCATGGGCTACCCGGAGATGACCCGCCAGGCAGGTATACTGGAAGCCTGTATGAAGGTTGAACAGCCGGATTGGGACCGGGTTCACAGTGAACTGCAAACACTGAATGACATGATCGACATGGCATTACAGGCCCGGGAGACACAAGCATGAAAACTGGCGCCGCTACCGCCAACAACAGGAAGTCCGAGCAATGAGCCAAAACCAGCTGCCAAATGAACAGTATTCACTGAGCATGATGTATGGAACCTATGCCGATATCCTGTTCGTTCTGTTTCCGTTTCTGGTCATCAGTATGCAACGGTTATGGGATGGCCAGCTCTACGAAACACTGCTGCGGCCGGACCTGAGTATTGCCGCCGCGATACTGGCGGGCCTGGCCATCGGCAAGTTCGTGCTGGGGTTGGTCACTAACCGGGATCTCGGGCGCTACAAGGAGCGCATCGTCTTCTTCATCGCCCTGACGCTGTTTCTGGTTCTGGGGCCGGCTATCATCCTGATGCTCAGTATTACCGGAAACCGTGAAGTGCCGGGCTTTGTGGCGTTTGTTCAGCCCATTCTGCTGATCATTGCCATCTCCCTCTACACGACGGCCGTGAGTATCAGTAATATCCTTACCCGGTCTGCACCGGAGATCGCAGGTTCTGACGGTATGCACCCGGGCTATGGTCAGGAGTCTGAGCCCCCGCCAAAGCATGAGCCACTGGCGATTCCAAGACGCACCGGTAATGACCCCCTTTAAGGCACAGGGCAGTGCCCGGTATTAAACAGAATCAGGAGGCAGGGTATATGAGTGATCTCAGAATACTGGTCGTGGAAGACGAACCGGTCATAAGGGAGAGGCTGGTGGAGATGCTGTACAAAGCCGGTGCAACCGCTGTGGTTGAGAAGGAAGACGTAGCCGGTGCCCGGGAAGCTTTCAGTGAGGGGGAGTTTCACATCGTGCTGCTGGACCTGGGACTTCCCGACGGTAACGGCCATGAACTGATGAAAGAGTTCAAAGCAGCCAGGGAAAACCAGCATATTGTGCTGGTCACGGCGGATGACTCCATTGACAGTATTCAGAAAGCCATCAGTGCCGGTGCCAACGGCTACGTGGTTAAGCCTTACTCCCAGGCAAAAATCTACGACGTGGTCAATAATTATGCAATGGTGCATGGCGGGGACGCCGCCATGCTTCAGGGGCTGAACCGCCAACACTGATGGGTTCAGCCAGGGGGGAGCCTCCGTTACGCGACCTGCCGTGCAATCCAGGAGTTGTAACGGGTGGCAAGTGCTCTTATGTAACGGGCTTCGGCTTCATTGGTATTGCCCAGCACGCCCTTGAAGATCCAGCCGCGTTCGTAGACTCCCAGCACCCGCTGTTCATCGTCAAGATTGACCCGCTGGTTCAGCTTCTTGCAGATCGCATCCAGCAGCGGCAGCTTTGCGGGACGCTTGATAGGTCCGATGCGGCTGCTTGCCGACTGGTTTGCTGCTTTTGTTGGATGTTTCTTCATGATCTTCTCCTCGTCGTTTTGCGGCTGCAAAAACAAAACCCCGGCGCCTTGGGCAACCGGGGTCTTGCGGAGAAGCTTGCCCGGTCGCGCCAATGGCTCCCGGGACTGGACCGAAAGCCGTCAGATAGTTTTCACCATGGTGTGAGTACACATCCCGTTATTACGGCGTGCGATGGTTTCAATCACTGAATATTCCTGACTCTTCGACATATCTTCTGGCTCTTTGCCGGGGTTAACGCCCGGACATTTCTACTTCGGTACTGATGCCAGTGTATCGCGTGGCCAATGCTTTGCAATAGGCAAAGCGCTTCGGCAAACCCCTACAGACGCGGCCCGGGAAACTGTTCATAATTTGTCCTGTCACGTGTTTTACGTTGTGCAATCCCTCGGGGGCCCACCTTTATTTGTGGCGCACCGAATGGATCTCTCCTTTATACGCAGCCCACTGGGCTGCGTTTTTTTATGCCTCCCTTCCCGAACTGCTTCTGAGTTTCAACCGCTTGCCGAGGCTGATTGTGGAAACTCCGTAGCCACTAGTTCGTACAGACGTTGTGGTACCTTTCGGGCGATAATTTGCACACTAACTAATACGCCCAATTCAGAGGTTGAAACCGAAGCAGATGTCCGAAGAAAACGGATCAGCAAAAGCCAGATTCCAGACCCATGCCATTGTAGAAATCGTTCTGCTGCTGGTATTGGTGGCCTATATGGCCCTTGCCCAGAGCAGGATGGTGGGAGATGATTTCGCGTTCACCGTCGTTGGAGCCGCACTGATGGTGCTGGTCACCTACTGGACGCTGAATACACTGCGGGACGGGCTGGAAGTGATTGCGGTGAGAATCGCTCGGTCAAAGCACTGAGCCAGAAGCGAGCAACTGAATATCTTTCCAGGTTTTGTGCAGTATCAGAGCATCATTGGCGGCCCGGTGCACGGGTAGTCCCAGCTGGTTGATGACCTGCTGACGTGAAGAGGCCCAGAGCCTTACCTGATCTGCATCCAGTAGCGTGGAAATGGACTCCAGCTGGAAATCCGCGCGGGTGTTGGCAGCACGGAACAGCCGATGCAGCCAGAAACTGTCGAAGGTCCAGGCGTCACAGAACACCTGTCCCGCAAGCAGCCTGTTAAGGTTGGCCGCCACCTCGGAGACAGGCGTGCCTTCCTGTTCCAGGGTGTGGCGGGTAATGCCATGGATCTTTTCCGCACTCTCCGACCAGTCCTGCCAAAGTACATGGGGTTGAATGAGCCAGCTGTGCAGCGCGCCATCGGGTAAGCAGATACCGACCTCAATGGGGTAACTTGCGATCAGGTCAAGACTGGAGGCCTCAAAGTCAATAAACGCTGGACTGGGTTCGGTTGTCATTCCGTCAGATTTTTATTGGTGAGCTGTTTTGTGAGTTTACCCGCCCACTCCCGCAGACGCGAACCCATGATGGCATTCCACTGTTACAATATGTCCACGGATATTAACCCACTCATATTCAGAAGCCCCTGACGGCCCGGCTGGCCACGGGGACAGGACCGGATTCCCTGATGACAGAGACTGTTGTTGTGATTTACTCGGGGGGGATGGACTCATTCACCCTGCTCCATCTCGCCCGTGCCCGCGGATATAACGTTCATGCCCTGTCGTTTGACTATGGTCAGCGACATGTTCGCGAACTCGAATGCGCGCGGCGTGTATGCACCGAACTGTCGATTCCCCACAAGGTGATTGATATCCGTGCTCTTGCCGAGGTCATGGCCGGGTCAGCGTTGACCGAGGACATGCCGGTGCCGGAAGGGCATTACGCAGAAGAGAGCATGAAAGCCACCGTGGTACCCAACCGCAATATGATCCTGCTATCGCTGGCGACCGGCTACGCGGTGACCGCCGGAGCGGCAGCCGTCTGGTATGGCGCCCACGGTGGCGACCACGCCATCTACCCCGACTGCCGGCCCGAGTTCGTGAAAAAAATGGATGCCGTCTGTCGGGTGGCCAACTATGAGCCAGTGGGGGTCGAAGCGCCCTTTATGGGGGCTGACAAAGGGGACATCCTTGCGGAAGGTGTGAAACTGGGGCTCGACTACAGCAACACCTGGACCTGTTATAACGGCAGGGAAAAAGCCTGTGGCCGGTGTGGCTCCTGTGTCGAACGCCTGGAAGCCTTTGCGGTAAATGGCCTGTCAGATCCTTTGCCTTATGAGGTGGCTCGCTGATGTATCGGGTAAAAGAAGCCTTTTACACCCTGCAGGGTGAAGGGGCCCAGGCCGGCAGGGCGGCGGTGTTCTGTCGCTTCAGTAAGTGTAATCTCTGGACCGGCCGGGAAAAGGACCGGGCCAGTGCCGTGTGTAACTTCTGCGATACGGATTTTGTCGGCACAGACGGCCAGAACGGTGGTCGGTTCGAGACTGCCGATGCGCTGGCTGAGCACATTCGTAGCCTCTGGCCCGATGCCCCTGGGCAGCCTTATGTGGTCTGTACCGGCGGCGAACCCCTGTTGCAGCTGGATGAGAAACTGATCGACGCTTTCCATCGTGCCGGCTTTGAAGTGGGAGTTGAAACCAATGGCACCTTACCGGCTCCTCCGGGAATAGACTGGCTGTGTGTTAGCCCCAAGGCAGACGCGCCGGTGGTGCTGCGCCAGTGTGATGAGCTGAAAGTGGTCTACCCTCAGCCGCTGGCGATGCCCGAACGTTTTGCCGATATCCGGGCCAGTCATTATTTTCTCTCTCCCATGGCGTCGCCAACGCTTGCGTCAGGCGAGCCGGACGCCGTCAAACAGAGTAATACCCGTAAAGCGACCGACTATTGCCTGGCCCACCCACAGTGGCGGCTGACCCTGCAAATGCACAAGATAATCGGCATCGACTGACGGAGTCAGGCCAGTGCCCGCAAAGTGCCCCGGCCTATGGGCGCGCCCTGTGGTGACGCCTCCCCATGACGGTACTGACTGGGGCTCTGCCCTGTCCAGCGCTTGAAGGCGCGGGTGAAGTTGGCGGCATCGGCGTACCCCAGGGCATCAGCAATCTGGCTCAGATTCATCGAGGTTTTTTCCAGAAGCTCGCCGGCCCGTTCCAGCCTTACCTGGTCAACCAGGTTCTGGAAGCTTGCCTCTTCCGCCTGCAATCGCCGCTTGAGAGTGCGCTCGGAGACAAACAGTGTGGCAGCAACCCTCGCCAGTTTGGGCGGGAAAGGGTGGCTGGTTTCAATCACCCGCCGTACCCGGCAGGCGAAGCCCGCATCCTCGGTGAGCAGCCGCAGTGCCTCCTCGCATTGGGCTTTTGAAGACGCCGCCAGCTGGTCGTCGGTAAAACGAATGGGCAAAGTCAGCTGCTGCCGGGGGATCACAATGGCGTCTTCGGCGGCTCCGTAGACCACCGGTACCGGAATTTGCTGGCGGAAGCGATAGAAATACGCCGGTTCCGGACCACGACGGTGAATGGCAGACCCGGCTACAGGGGCTCCCGTCAACTGGGCGCCCATCGACGCGCATCCGAAGAGCATGGCGTCCATGATAAAGCCCTGGAGGGGGCCAAGGTCGATGTCGCAGGAAATGCTGAATACCGCCTGGTCGTCCCGTTGTCGGCGGCTGACCTGGAGGTGTGGTGCCCGTAGGGTCAGGTAACGGGTCATCAGTTCAAGGGCCTCTTCCAGGGTCCGGCTACTCATCACAGCGGTTCCCAGGGCTCCATGCAGTGGCAGCCGCAGTTCCCGTGCCAGCATTATTCCGAGTCCGGGCTCACCGCTTTCTATGATGGCCCGGGTCACGAATTCGCTGGCCTGGGACTGGCTTACCCGCAGATCCGTGGACTTCAACCGCACCGGATCAAGGCCGACGCGTTTGAGCAGCGCTTTTTCGTCAACGCCGATGGTTCGTAACAACTCTGCCAGCAAATGCAGGTAGATGGCCGGCATGCCCAGATCCTGAGTTGTCGATACTGAGGCGCGCATGGGGTTTCCTCACGTTTCCTGTTGTTGTTATGTCAGGGATGAAACTTCTCGCCTGATTATGAACCGATCCGCCCCCGCACCCCATGACTCCGCTGACGGGTCAACGGGATATGTAGGCCAATTAATGGCCAGTGCCGGTTCAGGGGTGCCCGGAATGACGCTCTACAAAACCGGCGAGGGCGCGGGCGGAGAGCCCGGGGCTTTCCAGCATCGGAAGGTGGCCCACATTGCGGAACAGCCGGATATCTGCTTCGGGGGTCGCGTACCCGAACCAATCAAGGCAGCGTGGTGGCGTAATCACATCGCGATCGCCCCATTGCACTTGCAACGGGGGCGTCTCCAGCCCCAGATACCGTGCAGGCGCCAGGGGATCAGCCAGCATGTCAGCGAAAATATGTCGCAGGGCGTCGGTACGGTTAAGCAAGTCTGGACCCAGGAGTCCGGTCATGGCCATGCCCATGGCTGTGGGTCTGCCGTTACCCACGCTGTTGAACATGCGGTAGACACCGCCCCAATCCCGGGGAATCAAGAGTTGGTCCCGGTCGGATTCAAAAGGCGCGTTGATATCCACATCCGGATGTTCAGGAATGCCGGCGCTATTGAGCAGGGTCAGGGATGCCGGCGCCATTTTATGGGCCAGCACAGCGGCAATAGCGCCGCCCATGGAGCTACCCACAATGTGAACCTCACCGGCAGACAGCGAGGCCAGCCAGTCTTTCAGTCGCAGAGCCTGGTCTTCGTAGCGGTAGCGGGCTGTAGGGTGATAATCACTCTCCCCGAATCCCGGCAGGTCCGGCACCAGGATGTGCCAGTGGCCGGGCAGCCGTTGCAGCCAGAGTGCCCAGTTCTCCTTCATGGCCGCAAAGCCATGGAGCAACAGTACGGTGGCGCGGCCGGGGGCCGGTGTTCCCTTTTCCAGGTACACCATCCGGTGCCCATCGATAACAGTTTCTCGTCGTTTTGCCTGAACCAGCCAGCGCTGACCGGTTCTGGCGGCTGGCCATAAATTGGGAGTGGGTATTTTCACAGTAGGCATCCGCTCTGGTTCGATCTGTCCAGTGTACCGGTTCTGCGGTGCCGGGCTTTGGCCTGTCCGCCCCTGGCCTGCGGCAGTGGGGCAAGGTCGGGCCCGGGTGAAGGCTCAGATGACAGCGGTCAGAAGGAAAAGTCAGTAATGACGGGGTCATGGTCTGAAGAACGCCAGGGCTGCTGTTCATCGACCGGGATCGGGCCCTGGTAACCCAGAGCCCGGGGTTCATCGGCATTGACCGCCCAGGTGGTGGCGCCGACCAGGTGCCCTGCCAGCCCTTTCGACACCAGGCTGTAATCAAGGGTGCCGCTAAGGCCCCGGTAGCGATAGCTGGTGCGATTGCAGGTGATTTGGTTGCACTCGTGAAACTGGCGCACAGCATTGGTATAGCCCGCCTCTGCCATTGCCTGCAGTGGCGCTTCCCGGCCATAGCTGTTCATATCGCCGGTGATCAGCGTGCCCGCCAGGTTCTCGGCTTGTGGCAGTGAATCGGTCCAGTGGAGGATGGCGCGGGTGGCTTGTTCCCGGCTGTGGCTGTAGCAGCCCTGACCATCGTTCTGATCGCGGTCAGGGCCTTTGGCACCGCGACAGGCTTTGGATTTCAAGTGGGTCACAACAACTCTCAGGGTGCGGTCACTGCCCATGGGCCGGAACACCTGCGCAACCGGAGGTCTGCCCCGGTGCCGGAAAGGACCCGATGCCAGTCGACTGGCGCTACCCAGAGCGGTTACCCGATCACTGCGGTACAACAGGTCGGTACGGATGGCATCGTTGCCAGTTTCACTGTTGGCTTTGATGTATTGCCAGTGCTCGCCCAGCGCGCGGGTCAGCTCTGCAATTGCGCTGTGGCGTCCATAGCCGTCGTTCTCCACCTCTGTCACGGCGATGATGTCAGGGTCCGGCGCGCTCAGTGTGGTTACCAGCCTGGCCAGTTGCTGTTTGAACTGGCTGGCGGAATCTGCGCCCCGTGGCGTTGGGAACTCGCCTCCTTGGCCATCGCCATTAAACAGATTTTCCAGGTTAAGAGTCACAACCCTGAGCGACGAGGAGCCAGGGCGCGCCGGCGGAGCAGGCCGGGGATTTGTACTGTGAAAGATCGGCGGGGCCAAGGGTTGCACCCGCCAGGCGTTGAATCGGTAGTCCAGGATTCCCGTGAGGCGGGTTATGCGATCACCCGCCCTAACCGTGTTATCGGCCGCGAGCTTTCCTGTGGGCCAGGGAACTGGCCGGGGATTCCGCACCGCTTTAGCGTCATCAAGTAGCAGTCGGTTTTCCTGCTGGGTGCGGGACAGCGCCTCGGCAGACGGCCCGGGCTCCATGAATTCCGTAGGGATGATCTGGTTATGGGCAGCCAGCGTCAGTTCGCCGTAGCGGGCAAGATTGTAGTGATCTATCACCGTGAGGGGTTCCGCTATGGTCACCAACATGTTCTCAAGGTGTTCTGGCTGCTGGTTGTCTGGCCAGGGCAGTGTAACCGGGATCGGTTCTGGAAGGCGTCCGGCGCCGCACACCGTGAGGGTTTCAACATCAGTGAGTTCGGTCAGGTGGTGGAACTCCTTGACCCGTCCGGTTACGCGAACCCTCTGCCCCTTGCTGCCCGCAGAACGGTCGGTGTAGACAAACAGGGCTTCGGAGGTTTTCGGGTTGGCGTCGGTTTCGTCATCGGCCTGCTGCAGGTAAAACCCACGGAAACCGCCCTTGTGGCGGGCATCCATGGTAATTACACCTTCCACAGTCACAGTCTGGCCGGCGAGAGGAGAGCGGGCATTTTCGCCCTGAATCCGGGAGATTTCCGTAACCGAAGCACCGCACGCCCCCGCTGTGGCAGCAGTGGGCAGCCATAGCAGCAGGGCGGCGGTAATGAGCTTTCGGGTGGAAGCGCGGAGTGTAATCACCCGCGCAGTCTAGCAGAGCCCGGCCACCGCTTTAATAGCACGCTCACGGGCAGATTCGGCAATGCCAAGCTGTTCCTCATTGGCCAGCTCCAGCTGTTGCACCATGGGGTCCGGATGGCGGCTGTCAGCACTCAGCCCGAAGCGTGACAGCATATAGGGAGCCAGGGCCGCCCGGGTGGTCAGCTCCAGGTAGTTATCACTCATGCCATAATCGGCAGCAATGATTTCCTGCTGGGTCTTGTTCAGGCGGCTGTCCGGTACCATCACCAGGGAGATCCGGCGATTCCAGTCCTCATCCTGGTGGCTGGTGTGGCGGCTACGCTGGCGAATGGTTTCCGGCTTGCCGCGGAAGCGGCTGAGAGCAAAGTCACGAAACTCCCGATTGGAGTCGCACCAGGCGCGAAGGTGCCAGCTATGGCCAACGCAGACCAGTGTGTGGGGCTCCAGCGTGCGCTGCGAAACGCCGGCGGGGCTCAGGGAAGCATACTCAGCCTTCATTACCCTGCCGTGACGTGTGGCGGACACCGCAGCCCGCATGACTTCCGGTTTAACAACGCGTTGCGGGCCGCGCACGATGGTGCTGTCCGGAAAGCTGATATTCAGCGATTCGAACGTGTCACTGAGGCTGTCCTGTCGTGCCAGCAGGTCCTGGTATTCGCTGGCATCGCCGGTAGTGACAACGGGGCGGAAGTTTGGCGAAGGAACATAACCCTTCAGGTGGCGATCGTATACCAGATTATCCGGCGCCAGTTCCCGCAGGTAGGTGTTAATATCCTTGGAAGCCTGCTGACGCCCTATGCCGAAACTATGGCAGATGTGGTTGGTAGTGAGCCGTCCTTCCCACAGGGCAATGATTTCAATCAGCCGGTAGCGAAGCAACAGATCCCACCGAATGGGCCAGTCCGTTTTTTTCATAACCAGGCGCTCATGGTTAGTGTGGATTGCATGAGTTGCGAGACTCGTGGTTTAAATTGGCCAGTAACAATACATGACTCATGTTAACCCCTCGGGCCGCCTGCGTGTGTTACGTCACCTTAATGTAAAACAATGTTAAATACGGTAAATACGGCGCTACACGCGGTATCACAATTTCGGCAAATGCCTAGTGGAGACTTTCGCGAGGCCCTGTTCTAATTCGTGTCCTGCAATGTTCCGGCGTTGCTGCTATTTTTTACACGCCTTTTGGTTTCCACCTTTTTTCAATACGCCGGAGCCCGTCTGATGACCCGCATGGTCACCTCACTTTCAGCCCTTATTCTCAGTATAGTCCTGCTGGTCAGCGGCAATGCCTTTTTAATGACCCTGCTGGGTGTCCGTCTGAGCATCGAGGCGGTATCGCCTGACATCATCGGCTGGATTCTGGTGTGTTATTCCATTGGTTTTGTGCTGGGCACCCTTTACGTGCACCACATCATTGGGCGGGTCGGACATATTCGTGCGTTTGCGGTGTTTGCCGCCATGGCGGCGGTGTGTGCGCTGATGTACCCCATGGCGGTATCGGAACTGTTCTGGGCCCTGCTGCGGGCGCTTTCCGGTTTCAGTGTGGCCGGCGTCCTGGTGGTCATTGAAAGTTGGTTCAGTAGCCGGGCAACCAATGCCAACCGTGGCGCCCTGTTCTCGATTTACCAGATTGTTTTCTATCTTTCCGCGGCGGGTGGGCAACTGCTGATCAACGTGGGGGAGCCGGCCTCCTTCATACCGTTTTCGCTGGCGGCCGTTCTGCTGACACTGGCATTGATACCGTTGTCTTTAACACGTATGGATGCGCCGGTCATTGAGCAGCACGAGCGACTGTCTTTCTTCACCCTTGCGCGGGAGTCCTTTACCGGGGTCTCCGGGGCGCTTATCTGTGGTGTGATGATTGGTTCTTTTTACGCGCTGGGCCCGGTATACGCCACACTGATTGGCCTGGAGGTCAGCCGGGTGTCCACCTTCATGGCCAGTGCGATTGTCGCCGCGATGATTCTGGCCTGGCCGCTGGGGCTGGTGTGCGACCGCTTTGATCGCCGCCGTGTGATGTTCTGGGTGGCCGTGACGGCTGGCCTGTCAGCGATCACCGTCGGGGTGTTCGGTGCTGAGACGATGTGGCTGTTGACCCTCTCGGTGGGGTTATTCACTGGCCTGTCGGGCGCCCTTTACCCCATTGCCGTGGCTATCACCAACGACCGTATGGAAAGCAACCGTATTGTTTCTGCCAGCGCAACGCTGCTGCTCAGCTACGGCGTGGGCAGTGTTATCGGCCCCGTAGTCATGGCGGAACTGGTTGCAGTATTCGGCCCCCAGGGCCTGTTCTTCGGCAATGCCGGATTCCTGGCGGTGCTGGCTGTGATTACCAGTTATCGCATTACCCATACCGACGATGTCGCCGTGGCAGACCAGGAGCACTTTATCCCTGCCATGCCTGAGACCTCTGCAGTGCTGACGGAAATGGATCCGCGGAACGAAGAGTTTCATGAGTCACCGGAAGTGGTGGAAATGCAGGAAGACGAACTGCGCCATACCGGTTGATCACCGGAACCTCTCGGTTTTCCCCAATTCTGTTTTGTCATGCGTATCTGTTTTTATGTCAATGGTTAGCTTACTATTGGTGACGCTATTCATCACTGCATTGTTCAGCAGTTGCATTTTTTACCATCGTAAGCTGTTGATACCCTCTACCGGAGTTCCAGACCATGAGAGATCAGTTTCCCTTTGCCGTTGCCAGGGTGACCCGGCGCTGGCGCAAGCTACTGGACGAGCGCCTTAAAGATCTGGGTGTAACCCAGGCCCGCTGGACCACTATGGTCTATCTGCAGAAAGGTGGCGAAGGCCTGACCCAGCGTGAGCTCGCTCGCCTGATGGCCATCGAGAATCCGACTCTGGTACGGCTGCTCGACAGCCTGGAACAGCAGGGTCTGATTGAGCGCCGCCCCTGCCCGAATGACCGCCGTGCCCGCCGCCTCCACCTGACCCCGGACGGCACAGAGTTCATGAATGTGCTCACCGAACGCGCCGCCAAACTTCGTGAGGAAATGCTGGAGGGAATCAGCGATGAGGAAATTGAAGGCGCAGTGGCGGTGTTCCACAAGATTATGGAGAACGCTGAACGCCAGAGATAACTGCGTTCTTTCTCCGGGAGGGTTGTTGCTCTGAGTGATAACACGGTAGAGGGTCTGAGAACCCGATACGGAGAGCGCTGGCGTTGGTTCGCGTTGTCCACGGTGGTGCTGGGTACCATGGCTACTGTACTCAGCGCCACTGTGGTAAACGTTGCCCTTCACGACATCATGCTGGAATTCGGTATTCGCCAGGGCCAGGTTCACTGGCTGGCTACCGGATTCATTGCCGCCATGACCACCACCATGCTGGCCTCTTCGTGGTTGCTGGATCACTTTGGTGTGCGCAAGACCCTGGCTACGGCCATGCTGCTGTTCACTGTGATTTCCCTGCTCGGCGGTTTTGCCACCTCTCCGGAACAGTTGATCGCCGCCCGTATCGGCCAGGGCGCCATGGCCGGACTGATGCAGCCTATGGGTATGTATCTGGTGTTCCGGATATTCCCCCGTAACCGGCGTGGCCAGGCCATGGGGATCTACGGTATGGGGGTGATCCTTGCGCCGGCCCTGGGGCCGGTGCTGGGCGGGTTTCTGGTGGATCAGCTGGACTGGCGATTTGTCATGTTTGCGCCGGTACCGGTGACCCTGGCCGGCGTTTTCATGGCCTGGCGCTTCCTGCCGGTGCCGGTCTCCCGCCCGGAACCTTACCGGTTTGATCTGACCGGTCTGCTGCTGCTTGGGGGCACTATCGGGTTGTCCCTGGATACTCTCAACCGGGTGCAGCAGCTAAGCGGGCAAGAGGGGCGAATACTGATTGAAGGCATTCTGGCCACGATACTTCTGGCTCTGTTTGTGGTGCGTGAACGGAAGGCCCGCCATCCCCTGGTCAATATTGGTCTTTTGCGTAACCCGAGCTTTGTCTATGCCAACCTGGGGGCCATGGCTCTGGGGCTTGCGCTGTTTGGCTCCACCTACCTGGTGCCGCTGTTCGTGCAGACCTCTCTCGGTTTCTCCGCCACCCAGGCAGGCCTCTTGATGCTGCCAGCGGGCATTGTGCTGGGTATGACTTTCCCGCTGGCCGGCCGGCTGGCGGACCGGTTGAGCGCACGCAAACTGGTCATTTTCGGGATTATCCTGTTTGCTGCCTCTGCCGTGCTGTTTGCACTCTCCGATCTGGAACTGGCCTTTGGCTGGCTGGCCCTGTGGACGGTACTTGGGCGTATCGGTATCGGCTTCATGCTGCCAGCATTGTCGACGGGGGCACTGAACCCGCTGGCGCCGGAGCAACTGGGCGCCGGCTCCAGCACGATCAACTTCACGCGTCAGCTCGGCGGCGCCTTTGGCGTGAACATTGTGGCGCTGACCATTGAGTTTGGCGAGCACAGCGATGGCATACCCACGATCGGCGCTTTTCATTCTGCGTGGTGGCTGGTGGCGGTCTTCGTGACGGTAGCGGCGATTCCGGTATGGAAAATGCGGGTATAGTTGTTATTGCCTTACCAATTGATTAAAATTCCGGCTCTCTTCAGGGGAGTAGCCTCCACGCCGGAGCGTTTGTCACGGCGCGGATGGTAGTCAACATACTTGGAGCTCAATCTCCGTGGCTATCATGTTTCACCCGGGCACTGGTGAAACTGGCAAGACCTGAGGCAGTGTCACCTCCATAGGGCGGACGGTGGGCTGTCTCATGTCTGAATGTCCGCCCCGGAGTTGTTCATGGACGCTTTTCTCGCCTCAACCGTCGCGGTCGCCATTGCTGAAATCGGCGACAAGACCCAGTTACTCTCGCTTTTCCTGGTTGCCCGTTACGCCAGCCGTCTTCCCATTATCCTGGGCATTTTTGTTGCGACCATACTGAACCATGCCCTTTCAGCCCTCATGGGGGCGTGGATAGCCCAGTGGATACCGGCAGCATGGTTGCCCTGGATTCTGGCCGTCAGCTTTGTGGCCATCGCCCTGTGGTTATTGATTCCGGACAAGGATGACAGTGACGACTCCGCCTTTCTGGGTATGGGCGCATTCATGGCGACCACCGTTATGTTTTTCCTCGCCGAGATTGGTGATAAAACCCAGATAGCGACCGTGGTTCTGGCCGCACGTTATACCGAGACCTTCTGGGTAATCATGGGAACCACCGTTGGTATGCTTTTGGCCAATATACCGGTTATCATGGCGGGTAAATGGCTTATGGACCGGCTGCCACTGGCCACAGCCCGAATCGGAGCGAGCATACTGTTCCTTGTTCTGGCGGGTGTTACCCTGTGGGCAGCTCTGATGCCGGTTTAAACCGGTATGTCAGCAACCTGAAGTGCCGGATACCGGATTTGAAACTTATGCATCGAAAACAGTTCACTGGTTTTTTTGTCTTCTGGCTTGCTTTGGCGCTGGCCGCTCCACTGCTGGCGGAACCCGAGCGACAGGCTACTGGTAAGAAACTCAAACCCGAACAGGCCAGTGATGAGGCCTCCCGCAAGCCCCGTGTTCCGACGTTCAAGATAGAAGGGGACCTGGCCGGGGAACTCTCGGTTATCGCAACCCGGTATGAAGATACCTTCGCAGCAATTGGTAATCGCGACAGCCTGGGCTATCTGGAACTGGTGAAAGCCAACCCCGGGGTGGATCCCTGGCTTCCCGGTGAGGGCACCCGAATCACCGTACCCCGTCGTTATGTGTTACCTGATGTGAAACGTGAGGGAATTGTCATTAACCTGGCTGAGTACCGGTTGTATTACTTCACCGAGGAAGGCGTGCAGGTTTATCCGGTAGGGGTGGGAACTGAGGACAACCCCTCGCCACTGACTGATGCTGAGGTGACCATGCCGCTGGAGTCGCCTGCCTGGTACCCACCTGCGAGCATTCGTGCGGAATACGAAGCGTCCGGAGACTATCTGCCGCGAATGATTCCTCCCGGCCCGGATAACCCCCTTGGAACCCATGCCTTGATGCTGAGCGAGAAAGGCTACCTGATTCACGGCACCAACAAACTGTTCGGTGTCGGTATGCAGGTCAGCCACGGGTGCTTCCGCATGTATAACGAAGACATATCCCGGTTCGTTTACCAGGTCAACAAAGGTACGCCGGTGCGGGTGATCAGGGAGCCGGTAAAGATCGGCCTGAAAGGCAATGAGGTCTGGATGGAAGTACATCGTCCGCACGAAGAATACAGTGAGCAGGACCGTACCAAGCTCTGGCGTGCGGTCTCAAGCGCGATTGAAGAGTTCCGCACCAAAATGCCCGGCGTGGAAGTGCAGCGTATGGCCATTGAACTGGCTGTTGATCAGGCCGACGGGCTTCCGCGGATGATTGGCGAGCGCGTTGCCCGAGTGGCCAATGAGAGCGTAGAGCCACAGCCAAATACCGCTGACGGTGAGGATGGCACGGAGCAGCGGCTGTGGTTCTGAACACGACCTCCGCTGAAAAGGAGATCCGATGACCCGCACTATATTGATTACCGGCGCCAGTTCCGGCCTGGGCGAAGGTATGGCCAGGGAGTTTGTCGCCGGGGGCAACAATCTGGCGTTGTGTGCCCGCCGTACTGAGCGGTTGGAGGAATTACGGGCGGAATTGCTGCAAAAGCATCCGGATCTGAAGATCAGTGTACGGTCGCTGGATGTAACCGATCACGAACAGGTGTTTGAGGTGTTCCGGGGCTTTGCGGCGGAATTCGGTTCCCTTGACCGGATTATCGTCAACGCCGGTATCGGTAAAGGCCAGCCTCTCGGAACCGGTAACTTCTCCGCGAATAAACAGACCGCAGAAACCAACTTTGTTGCGGCCCTGGCACAGATGGAAGCAGCCATGGAAATCTTCCGGGCGCAGAACCACGGGCACCTCGTTGCCGTATCCTCAGTTTCGGCACTAAGGGGCATGCCGAAAAACGTGACCACATACGCCGCTACCAAGGCCGGCCTGGCCTCATTGGCCGAAGGTCTGCGGGTGGAGTTGTACAAGGCCCGTTCACCAATACGTGTGTCTACCCTCTATCCCGGCTATATTCGTACTGAGATAAATGAGAAAGTAAGACATGCGCCGTTTATTGTGGACGCATCGACCGGCTGCAAAGCGATGGTGCGTGCCATAGAGTCCGGAAAAGCGGAATGCTTTGTCCCGTCATGGCCCTGGCGCCCAATCGGCTTTCTGATAAGGAGGTTGCCGGTCGCGGCACTGGCCCGCTTGTTCTGATCCGATGAAAGGATCGGGGAGGAGTGATGAACGCGAACCGAGCCACCAGATCAATCCCGAACCGCCGCCTGCAATGGTGGCTGGCTTTATTCCTGCTCGGCCTTGCACTCGCTCTGGGCTCGCTGACTCACACCGTTCTTGCGCAACAGGACGACGACTCTCCCACCGCCCTTGTACTCACTGTCGACGGTGCCATAGGCCCGGCCACCATGGACTATGTGGTGCGGGGGATTCGCCGCGCCGAATCCGAAGGTGCTGAGCTGCTGATTCTCCAGATGGACACACCTGGCGGCCTCATGGATTCCATGCGAGGCATCATCAAAGAGATCCTGTCCGCACAGGTGCCTGTTGTCACGTGGGTAGCGCCTGCCGGGGCCCGGGCCGCCAGTGCCGGTACCTATATACTTTATGGCAGCCACGTTGCCGCCATGGCACCGGCCACCCACCTGGGTTCTGCCACGCCGGTACAAATGGGTGGTCTGTCCGGCTCGGAAGAACCTGCGCGGCAAGAAAAAGATTCCGAATCAGACACTAACCAGAACCAGGAGGCTGAAGACACGTCGTCTGGCAGTGAGTCTGAGCCCGTAAAACGGCGTGGTGGCTCGGCAATGGAACGAAAGGTCCTTGAGGATGCGGTCAGCTATATTCGCGGGTTGGCGGAACGCCACGATCGTAACGCCGACTGGGCCGAAGAAGCGGTGCGAGAGGCGGTCAACCTGGGCGCCACGGAAGCCCTGGAAAAGAACGTGGTAGACGTGGTTGCGGAGAACATGCCCAGCCTGCTGGAGCAGCTGGACGGCCATACGGTAAAAATGGCCGATGGTGAAAGAACTCTGAACACCGCCAATATGACGCTCACCCGGGCCGATCCTGACTGGCGGACCCGGTTGCTGTCGGTGATCACCGATCCGAATGTTGCCTATTTCCTGATGATCATCGGGTTCTACGGCATTATCTTCGAGCTCTCCAATCCGGGCGCTGTCTTCCCCGGCGTGATTGGTGCCATCTGTCTGATTCTCGCCCTGTTTTCTTTCCAGGTACTGTCTGTCAATTATGCTGGCCTGGCGCTGATTTTATTGGGGTTGGCCTTTATCGTGGGCGAGGCCTTCATGCCCAGCTTCGGCATACTGGGGGTGGGAGGCATAGTGGCGTTCGTCACGGGGTCGATCATTCTTATGGATGGCAGCCACCAGGATATTTCCCTGCCCACGATAGGGGGCACGGCGCTGGTGGCCGCCGGCTTTACTCTCTGGACGGTCATTCGCTTTATTGGCCTGCGCCGCAGACACCCTGTCAGCGGCACTGAACAGATCGTTCATGAACAGGGTACGGCGCTCGAGGATTTCCAGGCGCAGGACGAGCACTACAGGGGCCATGTCCGTCTGAGTGGCGAACGTTGGAATGCGGTAAGCCGGACGCCGGTCAAAGCGGGAGAGCGGCTGAATATAACAAGTATCGAGGGGCTGACGGTCCATGTTGAACCTGAGCCAACCAAGGAGGCGTTATGAATATTACCGACCTGATTCCCTATATTGCACCTGCGGTGGTGCTGTTGCTGATTCTTGGATCGGCCATCAAGATCCTGCCGGAATACGAGCGTGGCGTGGTGTTCTTCCTGGGTCGTTTCCAGGGCGTAAAAGGTCCGGGCCTGATCATCATCATTCCCGGTATCCAACAGATGACCCGGGTGGATTTGCGGGTTATTACCCTGGATGTGCCCAGCCAGGATGTGATCTCCAAGGACAACGTCACGGTACGGGTGAACGCCGTGCTGTATTTTCGGGTGGTTGATCCCGAGCGGGCCATCATCCGGGTGGAAGATTATGGCTCGGCAACCAGCCAGTTGGCGCAGACCACATTGCGCTCGGTACTGGGCAAACACGATCTGGATGAGATGCTGTCGGAACGCGACAAACTCAACTCCGACATTCAGGAGATCATTGACTCACAGACTGAAGAATGGGGAATCAAGGTTGCCAATGTTGAAATCAAGCACGTTGACCTGAATGAGTCCATGATCCGCGCCATAGCGAGACAGGCTGAGGCGGAACGTGAGCGCCGGGCGAAGGTGATTCACGCCGAGGGTGAGTTGCAGGCGTCGAAAAAACTGGTGGAGGCTGCGGAAGTGATGTCGACCAACTCCGGTGCCATGCAGTTACGCTATATGCAGACCCTGGCAGATATGAGTACAAACAACAGCTCGACGATCGTGTTCCCGCTGCCGATGGAAATGATGTCGACGTTCATGAGCAAACCCCCTGCCAAGCCTCCGAAGAACGATAAAGACGATTCCTGACCGTGGGTTTTCAGGCATAAAAAAAGGCCGGGATTAACCGGCCTTTCTATCACGCTACAGCCTTATTTCTGGCTGGCACGCTCGAGCATGCGCTTGGCGCGCTCGTTGGCTTCGTCAGCAGCTTTCTGAGCAGCTTTGGCGGCGGCCAGAGCTTCGTCAGCAGTGCTCTGAGCGGAACGTGCTGCACTGGAAGCGCTGTTAGCGGTGTTCAGTGCATTTTCAGCAGTTTGCTCGGCGGAAGAAGCGTTTGCATTTGCTTCATCAATAGCGCCCTGGTCAGTAGTCGCACAACCTGCGGTCAGTACGGTGGCCAGTGCAAACCCTGCGATCGTCAATTTACGCATACTAAAAATCCCCTTATTGGTCGTTTTATTTCCTGCGTTCCAGAAGTCGTTGGTGCAGACATTCTGTCAAATCGGGGCCGATAGCATTAAGTACTAACGGCGTCGTCAAACAGTGTAAAACACTATAGAGAGAAATGTTAACTAAGGATACGTAAAAGTTCCTAGGTTATGACAACAACTTAATTTTGCAGTAACTGTATACGGCGCAGAGGGATAGGGGGATCAATGCCTTAGGGGACAATCCTGATGGGGGTTCCGTCGGCTACCAGTTGCCAGATTTCGTCCATCTCTTCATTACTGACGGCGATGCAGCCATCTGTCCAATCCAGGCCCAGAAACGCAAACGCCATGTCGCCGGCCTCGTTGGGCAGGCCATGAATCATGATGCTACCTCCGGGATCCAGGCCCCACGCTGAAGCCAGTTCTCGATCCTGCTCGTTCGGATAAGAGATGTGTATGGATTTGTAAAAGTCGCTGTTGGGGTTCCGCCAGTCCAGCACGTATTCACCTTCGGGTGTGCGTTTGTCGCCCTCGAAGAGTTTGTGTCCCGATGGATTGTCTCCAAGCCCGATCCGATAGCTGCGTACTACCTGCTCCCCTGAAAGCAGGTAAAGCCGGCGTTCCTCTTTGCGAACCAGTACTTCGCTGACTTCCGGATCCTCAACCATG